>JAUNWC010000072.1 GCA_030540495.1 Bacteroidota bacterium | reverse complement strand
GTTATGCCTACCGCTAGCGTTCATCCTGAGCCAGGATCAAACTCTCCATTGTATATTATCTTTATCCTCTCCCCCTCTTCCTTAAAAAGCTCAAACTCAAAATTGACTAAGTGGTAAAAAATCTCTATGTCACTCCCTCTTCGAAGCAACCATTTCCTACCTAAACCTTACGCTACTTATTTTTTTTTCTTAGGTTTTGCATTTTTTCTATATTCCGTCTTATTAATGACTATCTCAATGAACTAATCCCCCTATTAAGTATCTCCCCTCTCACTCTTATCCGCACCTCAACTTTGGGAATGCAAAATTATAACCTTTTTGCATTCTAACCAAACTTTTTCTAATCTTTTTTTTAACTTTTTTATTCTACCTTTACCTAATCATCTTATAATGAAAATCTTAACAACTTAATTTTTTTTTAACTCCTCCCCTATGTTTTGATAAGTTAGCATAGGTTAGCATAGGTTGGAGGAATAGCCTCCTTTTATAACTTGTTTTAGGTTAGCATAGGCTGGGATAGGTTGGAGCCTATGGCTCCGATAAGTTAGCATATGTTATTATAGGTTAAGATAGGTTATTATAAGTTGTAATAAGTTAGCATAAGTTAAGATAGGAGGGCTAAGCCGTTACTTTTTGTTATACGATTATGCGTCTCATAAAACACCCTGTGGGTGCAGCCTGAGGCTGGAAATATTAGAATTGTAGGCTTAGGGAAAGAGCAAAGGATTTATTAACAGTGGGAAAATTAAGTGGTATGAAACTCGGAGCAAAAGTAAGGGCTAAATCGTCTGAAATATCAAAACTAAAAAGATGACCATAAACGTATGCATCCAAAATTTGCAAAGCATAAAAAGCCACACTAAGTATTGTATAAAGGTGGAAATTATCTTTGTAGGCTTCGTAAAGGCTATAAATGCTTTCGTTGGAATAAGTAGTATAATTGGAAAGAAGTTTTCCAGTACCATTAAGACGATTGTAATATTCGGTTTTGAACTTGTCCATATTGTTATAATTATCTATAGCAAAATAAATCAACGTTCCCAAACCAACATAAACAATGGGAGTTTTCCATACTTGTTTGTTGTAGATTTGACCAAGTCCGGGGACAACAGTAGAAAACAAAGCCGCTTTGCCCGGAGAATGAGAAATAGTTATTTGAGAAATACTATCATTTTGTGCTTTAAGACAAGTAGTTCCAAAAGAAAACAACAAGACAATAACAATAATATAACCTTTCATTTAGAAAAAAACAGAAATAGATTTGAGTTAGTCTTTTTGTGATTTTTGCAATATGGCAACAATTCTCTCAAACTCTTTATCATTTGAAAAAGAAATATTTATACTTCCCTTACCACGCAAAGAACGTTTTATTTCTATCTCTGTGGAAAGTTGTTTAGCAAGATTCCTTTTTACCTCTATATGTGTCAAAGGTAAATCGGATTTAGAAGTTCTTTTTATTGCCTTTTCGGAGAGTTGTTCTTGTTTTAACCTCAATGCCCAATTCTCCACCTGACGCACAGAAAGGTCTTTTTCTTTGATTTCCCTTACTATTTCTACCTGTTTATTTTCGTCCTCTATGGTAATAATGGAGCGAGCATGTCCCATGGTTATTTCATCATTACGCAAAGCCATCTGTACCTCTGCAGGAAGTTTCAAAAGTCGTATATAATTGGAAATAGTTCCACGAGATTTGCCAAGTTTTTTACTTAACTCTTCTTGCGTTAGGTTGGTTTCTTGCAAAAGTGCTTGCAAAGAAAGTGCTATTTCTATGGAATTAAGGTCTTCTCTTTGTATGTTTTCTATCAAAGACATTTCCATAGTTTCTTGCAAAGTAACTATGCGTATATAGGCGGGTATTTCCTTTAATCCTGCCATTTTGCTTGCTCTATAGCGTCTTTCTCCTGCTATGATTATGTATTTGCCGTCCTTCTTATTGACGGTTATAGGTGTTATAACGCCATGTTCTTTTATAGATTGGGCTAATTCCTCAAGCGTCTGCTCGTTAAAATCTTTTCTTGGTTGGTCAGGGTTAGGGCTTATTTCATCTAAGGGAATATAAGCAATTTCGGCAGTAACAGTGTGGGTTTTCTTGTCTTTTGATTGCAAACCACCATTTGCCACACTTATATTTCCCAAAAGAGCCTCTAAACCCTTCCCTAAAGCCGCAGTTTTTTTTGTTGACATAGCGATAAAAAATATTTTTTAGAATTAAGATATTTTATTGTTCTTCTTGCTCTTGAGTAGTTGTTTGCTTGGAAAGTATTTCATTTGCAAGATTTAGATAGTTGATAGCACCTGTACAAGAGGCATCATACATAACCACACTAAGCCCGTGGGAAGGAGCCTCAGCCAACTTAACATTGTTATATATTATGGTATCAAAGACTATCTGTTTGAAATGATGCTTAACATCCTCTGCTACCTGCCTATTCAAACGCAAACGCGTATCAAACATCGTAAGAAGTATTCCCTCTATATCCAATCCAGTGTTTAGTCTTGACTGAACTATCTTTATGGTATTAAGCAATTTGCCCAACCCCTCCAAAGCAAAGTACTGACATTGCACAGGTATGATAACGCTGTTGGAAGCCACAAAAGCATTTATGGTAACCATACCCAAAGAAGGAGAACAATCTATGATTATATAATCATATTTGTCCTTTATAAGAGAAATCAACTCTTTGAGTTTATATTCCTTGTCCTCCATTTGAGGCAACTGCACCTCTGCTCCTACCAAATCTATACGTGCCGGAAGTATGTCCAAATTTGGGGTAGTGGATTCTTTGATAGCCTCTTGTGCCGATTGACCATCTATCAAACATTCATAGAGACTCAATTCCACCTCATCTGGATTGATACCACAACCCGAGGTCGCATTGGCCTGCGGGTCGGCATCTATAAGCAAGGTTTTTTGGTCTAACACAGCCAAAGATGCAGCAAGATTGATGGCTGTGGTAGTTTTTCCCACGCCTCCTTTTTGATTTGCTATGGCTATTATCTTTGTCATTGGTAGCAAAAAAAACTATCTTAGTATTTAAAATCAGATTCAAAGATATCAAAATCCTTTTTGCTCTCTTGCTCAGGTGGTATTTTGCCATCTTTCATAAATGCTATCATATCGTTTAGCATAGTGGCAAACTTGTCATAATCTTCTTTGTAAAGAAATATTTTGTGTTTTTCGTATGAAAAAGAACCATCGTTGTCGTTAAAATTCTTTTTACTCTCTGTAATTACAAGATATTTATCCTCATTGCGAGTTTGTTTAACATCAAAGAAATAAGTTCTCTTTCCTGCTTTAATATTTCGAGATAAAACCTCTTCTCTTTCAAAATCTTCTCTTCTTTCCATGGTTTTTCTTTTTTTCAAATTTTTTATCTTTAATAGTTTTGCAAAGGTAATACTTTTTTTTGATACAATAGTTATAATCTTTTTCTGTTGGTTAAAATTATTTTTTTCTTAGCCAAAAGGTTGTGATTATCAAAATCCTGTCCAAGTTTCTCTCCAGAACTTCCTTGCCAACTCATCCCACTTTACTATCGTGGCTCCAAAGAAATCTCCCACATATCCGTCCAACATTTCTTGTGCTTGCTGTGGGTCTTCTTGCAATAGTTTTTGATATGTTGCTTCTACGTAAGGCATTTCTCTTTGTCCTTTTGCAGTAAAATAATCTCTTGCCTTCTCCAATGTTGTCCTAAACCTACCCCAACGCACTGTTGCCAATCTGTTTGCCTGTCTATAGTGCCACAAAGCCGCATCCTCTCTAAAAGTATGCTGACCGCATATTTGCAACATTTGAGGTAGTTTATCCGTACCTGCAAAAATAGGAAATCTCGGACTCTCTCCCGGATTGTCCAAACATATCCAAGCCACTCCACCTATCTCATCGGGCAACCAATCCCTCAATTGTATAACAGTACTATAAGCACACCAAGGCACACTTACCGTTCTAATATTTTTCATAGAAGAGTCGCCCATAGCATAATACATATTTATCTCATCTGGTCGCATCCAAGGGTTTGAAAAAGGAGAAACAATGCTATCTGGCTCCGTTTCTACTATATTCCCCTCTTTGTCTTTACGTTTTGGATTAGGTATCAGGTGTTTGCCACTAAGATTATGTTCCGTTCCTTCATAATAAGAAGCCAACAAACGCATAATCTGAGTTGCACTTACTTTTTTGTCTGGTCTTATGCTCAAAGGCAAATTCTCTACCGTGTCGCTAAGATTTTGAGAAGGAGCAAGTTCTGACATTATGAAAAATTCTCTTGTGCTATAATTTTTCTTTTCTCCAAAATAATTGCCTCCCGTAAACACTTTCCAAAAACAAAATTCCTCTTTCCCATCCCAAAGGTTAAGTCTCTTGGCTACCTCATACATATTGGAGGAATGAAGAAAGGTATTTTTGTCTTCTTTTATCTGAGATATACGAGAAATATTTGCCGAAACCGCTATTTCATCATCTGGTATTCTTTGAGCAGCCCATACTCCTCCTATCTTGTCCTTACCTTCTCCAAAAATTTCAAATATCCACACTTCTTTTTTATCTGCTATGGTCAAGCATTCTCCCGCATCTGCATAGCCATATTTTTTTACCAAATCGCCAATTAACTCTATGGCTTGACGAGCAGTAGAACATCTTTCAAGCACTATTCTTTGCAATTCCTCTATTTTGAAAAGCCCATTTGAATTTATCAAAGTATCTCTGCCCGATATGGTGGTTTCTCCTAAGGCAAGTTGTTTTTCATTAAGACAAGGATAAGCCGAGTCTAAAAATTTAAAAGTATGCTTAACCTGAGGTATTTTGCCTTTGAGATACATTTTTGTGCTATCCATAGGGCTTTGAGTGTGCATTCTGCCGTCATATATGGCAACGCTGTCGTTTTCTTTCCAATCCTTAGAAGGTTGCATTATCATCCAAGTCCTATACCAAGAATCACAAGTATGGGAAGTCATTACAGAGCCATCCTCTGAGGCCTTTTTACCCACCATTATACTTGTGCAAGAAAGAGGCTTATGTTCTTTGTACTCTTCCATTTGTGCATTTGCAGAAAGAGAAAACAAACAAATAGTTAGTAAAACCAAAAAATTTTTTTTCATATTACAATCTTCTTTTTTTATCCTAAAACATAAGAGCGGCTGCTCCAAGTATTGCAGCACTATCGTCCTTCAATCCCGAAAGTTCTATGCTTACACTTCCTTTGAAAACATCAAACAAATATGTTTCAAAATATTCTTTCAAAGGGTCTAACAACAAATTTCCACTTTTGGAAAGTCCTCCAAAAATAAAAATCTTCTCCGGAGAAGTTATTGCAGTAGCATTGGCTAAGGCTATGGCAAGCATTTTGGCAGTATAGTCATAGCAAGACAAGGCTAACTCATCGCCTTTCAATGCAGACTCATAAATCAAAGCACCTGTTATCTCTTCCTCGTTGTAGTTTCTAAGAATGGAGGGCTGGGAACTACCTTTTAATTTTTCTTTTGCCGTAAGAGTGAAGCCCGAAACAGAGCAGTATCTTTCCACACATCCCTTTCTTCCACAATTACACAAACGACCATTTTCCTCTATTATAGTATGCCCTACTTCTCCGGCAAAGCCCGTATGTCCATACACCAATTTATCCTCCACCACTACTCCTGAGCCTAAGCCTGTGCCAAGTGTTATCATAATAAAATTTTTAACACCTCTTGCCTTACCATAGATTTTTTCTCCCATAGCGGCAGCATTAGCATCGTTATCCAACCTTACTTCCAAAGAAGCGTTGTGTTGTCTTAATTTCTCTTCCAACACTCTCTTAACTTCCAAGACACCTTTGTATTTTAGATTAGGTGCCCTATCTATTACTCCTCTATAATAATTGCCATTAGGAGCACCTATGCCAACTCCCAATATTTCTTCTATGTTTTTTTGCTTACAAAGGTCTAAAATATTTAGACAAATAGCCTCCATATAAGCATCAAAATCATTGTAAGCGGTGGTAGAAATCTTATTGGTCTGAAGAATACTTCCCTGGCTATTCACCAATCCTAAAACCGTATTTGTTCCACCTATATCTATACCTATGGAATATTTCATTATATTACTTTTTTTTAAATTATTCAAACATATCGTTTAAGGAGTATATTCCCTTTTTAGTGCTAATAAATTCTGCTCCAACAACTGCTC
The DNA here is from genome assembly GCA_030540495.1 of Bacteroidota bacterium. GTDB lineage: Bacteria > Bacteroidota > Bacteroidia > Bacteroidales > P3 > Scybalousia_A. Next base: position 964 of record JAUNWC010000072.1, on the reverse strand, counting down.
CCAAAGCCAAACCTCTACGCGATTTTGCTTTGTGTTTTATCTCTATAACATCCTCCGAAGACTCGTATGTAATAATATGAGTACCAAATTCTTCTCCTTCTCTTATGGAAGTCACTTTTAACTCCCAAGGGTGAGAAATTTCGTTCAATTGCCAAGAAGAGATATTTGAGTTCTCTTTTATCAATTCGTTAGCCAAAGTTATTGCTGTACCCGAAGGAGCATCCAACTTATGTATATGGTGAATTTCTGTAATTGAAGGAGTGTAGTTAGGAAAGTTTTCCATCTTTTTTGCCAAAAAACTATTCAACTGCCTAAAAATATAAACACCTATGGCAAAATTGGTTGCATAGATAAGCGAACCATTATATTTTTCCACCAAAGATTTTACCTCATCCAATCTATCGTACCACCCCGTAGTGCCTACAACAATAGGAATACCTTTTTTTAAACACGTTTTTATATTGTCAAAAGCACTGTTTGGCGTGGTAAATTCTATGGCAACATCAATATCCTCTGCCTCTACTTGTTCTAAATTATCATCTTTATCTATAATACCCACTATGTTATGGTTTCTTTCCTTAGCAAGTTGTTCTATTATTTTTCCCATCTTGCCATAACCTATTATAAGTATATTCATTTTCTTTCTTTCCTTTACTCTTCTGCAAAAATACAAAAAGTTTTTGATTCTACACCCGCAGGGTGTTTTTATAGGTTATAATAGGTTAGCATAAGTTGGGATAGGTTGGAGGCTTTGCCTCCTTTTCGTAGGTTAGCATAGGTTATTATAAGTTATAATAGGTTGTAATAGACGCATAAGCGTATGACAAAACGTAACGGCTTTGCCCTCCTATCTTAACCTATGCTAACTTATTACAACCTATGCTAACCTATAAAAACCTACCCAAAAATCAAAGAATCGGTTTACTGAGAATCAATCAGTTAGAAAAAAAATTTTTGCAAATGC
>JAUNWC010000071.1 GCA_030540495.1 Bacteroidota bacterium | reverse complement strand
ATAAGGAGCCTGTGCCTACAATCTACTACAATTTATAAAAAAAATACCTAAAAGTAGGTATTGTGGCATAGAAAAAAAGGTAGTAATTTTGCAAAATCTAATTTGGAGATAAAAATATATGTTGTTATCCGAACTTAAAATAGGAGAAAAAGCCATTATAATAAAGGTAAAAGGCTATGGTGCTTTCAGAAAAAGAATCATGGAGATGGGCTTTATTAAAGGTACTGAGGTAGAAGCGATTTTGAATGCTCCTATGAAAGACCCTGTTAAATATAGGATAATGAATTTTGAAGTCTCTTTGAGGAGAAAGGATGCTGAAAACATAGAGGTTATATCTTTGCAAGAGGCGGAAGAAGAGTTGAGAAACGAGAGCAAAAAGACTTCTAATAATCAAAGAGATATTGAAATTACAGATATAGAGACTGAAAAAAATATAATAAACTTAGCCGAAAAGAAATCAAAGGTTATCAATGTTGCTTTGGTGGGCAACCCTAATTGTGGCAAGACCTCTATTTTTAACATTGCAACCAATGCACATGAGCACGTGGGTAATTATAGTGGTGTTACTGTGGATGAAAAGCAAGGCTCGTTTGAATACAATGGTTATACTTTTCTGCTTACTGATTTACCGGGTACTTATTCACTTAGTGCTTATTCCCCAGAGGAATTATATGTAAGACAACATATAACTCAAAAAAAACCTGATATTATTCTCAACGTCTTAGACTCCTCAAACTTAGAGAGAAATCTTTACCTAACAACGCAACTGATAGATATGGACTTGCGTTTGGTTATAGCTCTAAATATGTTTGACGAATTAAAGAAAAGAGGCGATAATTTGGACTACAATCAACTTGGAAAACTTTTGGGATGTCCTTGCCTGCCTACTTCTGCCAGAAATGGAAAAGGTGTTAAAGAGTTGTTCGCCAAGATTATAGATGTATATGAGGGCAAAGACACTCTGACCCACCACATACACGTAAATCACGGAGAAGAAATTGAGAAAAGAATCAAAATACTAAGAAACTCTATAAAAGAACACGGCTATATTGACGAAATGTCTTCGCGTTTCTTTGCTATCAAACTCTTGGAAAACGATGCTCAAATGGAGAGAAAACTAAGAGGATTGGATACTGATGGAGATATTTTGGAGCAAAGAAACAATATAAGCAAAGGCTTTCAAAACGAATTTAAAACCAATTTGGAGGACGCTATAACTGATGCTAAATATGGCTTTATCAGAGGTGCTTTAAAAGAGGTTTATCATAAGTCCAAAGAAAAGAATATCAACAAAATAACCGAGCAAATAGACGCTGCTGTTACCAATAGATATCTTGGTTTTCCGCTGTTTATATTCTTTATGTTTGTTACTTTTTTCTGTACTTTCTTCCTTGGGCAATACCCTATGGATTGGATAGACTCCCTTTTTGCTTGGTTGGGAGAAACGGTAAGCAACAATATGCCAGATGGACCTTTTAAGGATATGATAGTGGATGGTATAATTAACGGAGTGGGCAGTGTTATTGTCTTTTTGCCTAATATTCTTATACTCTATCTTTTTATTTCCTTTATGGAAGATAGTGGATATATGGCTCGTGCGGCTTTTATTATGGACAAAATGATGCATAAAATGGGGCTTCACGGCAAAAGTTTTATACCTATGATTATGGGATTTGGTTGCAATGTGCCTGCAATTATGGCAACACGTACCATAGAGGATAGGAAATCAAGGCTTATAACCATGCTTATTATTCCTTTGATGTCCTGCTCGGCAAGAATACCTATATACCTAATATTGGTTAGTGCTTTTTTTCCTTCACACGCTGCATTGATTCTTTTGTTGCTTTATTTCCTTGGTATGTTGCTTGCTGTGGTTATGGCAAAGATATTTAGCAGATTTGTTATCAAAGGCGAGAGTACTCCTTTTGTTATGGAGTTGCCTCCATACAGAATGCCAACCGCTAAGGCTATAATACGCCATACTTGGGAAAAAGGCAAACAATATCTAAGAAAGATGGCAACCATAATTCTTTTTGCCTCCATACTTGTTTGGGCTTTGGGATACTATCCTAATCACAACAATTTCAACACCCCTAAGGAGCAAATGGAAAACTCTTATCTTGGAAAAATAGGCAAAACCATAGAGCCAGTAATGGAGCCTTGTGGTTTTGATTGGAAACAAAGTGTATCTTTGCTTAGCGGAGCCTTTGCCAAAGAGATAGTTGCCTCAACTATGGGCGTACTTTATGCCTCCAACCAAGAGAGCATAGAAATTGCTCAAGCCGAAGAAGTGGATAGCGATTTGAGAATATCAAAGATAATTCACAATAATATGACTCCACTTTCTGCCTTTTCTATGTTGATTTTTGTTCTTCTTTATATGCCTTGTCTTGCTACTGTGGCAGTTATCAAAGGAGAGAGCGGAAAATGGAAGTGGGCTATATTTACCGTTTGCTATACTATATGTTTGGCTTGGGTTTGTTCTACATTGGTTTATCAAATAGGAAGTTTAATACTATGATACAGAATATTTTAGTTATATTGACAATAGTGGTTGCAGGATTTTTCTTTCTTAGAAAAGCGTTTTTTTCCTTAAAAAAGAAAGATGCTCATTGCACAGAAGGAAAATGTAACTCCTGTCCGCATTGTCATTAAAGAGAAACGGGAGTAAAAACCCGTAGTTATTATAATTGTTCCTTAAATACTTTGAAGTAGGCTTGTCGGGAAGACAATCACCTACTTTTTTTTGTTATGTATTTCTACAAAAAGATTGCAAAAAAATTTGTATCTTTGCAAAAAACAAAGAGCAGAGTGAGTACAATAAAACAAAAAATAGAAGAATTACGCAAACAGATAAACAAATATTCATACGAATACTATGTCTTAGACCAACCTACAATAGAGGATAGGGAATTTGATAGTTTGTTGAAAGAGTTGGAAGATTTGGAAAAACAATACCCAGAATATTTCTCTCCCGATAGTCCAACGCAAAGAGTGGGTGGAGAAATAAACAAAGATTTCAAACAAGTAACCCATCGTTTTCCTATGCTTTCTTTGTCAAACACATACAACAAAGAGGAAATCTCTGATTTTGTAAGCCGAGCACAACAAACACTTGGAGAAAAGGATTTGGAATGGGTTTGCGAACTCAAATATGATGGTTTGGCTATCAGTCTTTTGTATGAAAACGGCAGATTGATACGAGCAGCCACACGAGGCAATGGAGAAATGGGAGACGATGTAACTGCCAATGTTAAGACAATACGCTCTGTGCCTTTGAGTTTGCAAGGCGAGGGTTATCCACAAGAGTTTGAAATAAGAGGAGAGGTAATCTATCCTCACAAAGCCTTTGAGGAATTTAACAAAAAGAGAGTAGAAAATGGAGAGGAACCTTTTGCCAATTGTAGAAACGCTGCTTCTGGGAGCCTAAAACTACAAGACCCAAAACAAGTAGCAAAGCGAAAATTAGATTGTTTTCTTTATTTTCTAATAGGGGAAGAAATTTCAGAGAGTACTCACTATCAACGACTATTAAAGGCGAGGGAATGGGGCTTTAAGACTGGAAACTTTTTTAGCATAGCACACAATATTAACGAAATAAGCGATTTTATCAACTATTGGGACAAGGAGCGTTTTTCTTTGCCTTTTGATATAGACGGAGTGGTTATCAAACTAAATGAAGTAAAATATTGGAATACTCTTGGCTTTACCGCAAAGTCTCCTCGCTGGGCAACAGCCTATAAGTTTAAGGCCGAGCAGGCTTTTGCCAAACTTCAAAATATAGAATATCAAGTAGGTAGAACCGGAGTTATTACCCCAGTAGCAGAATTTGAGCCTGTGCATTTGGGAGGTACTATTGTAAAGAGAGCAACTCTTCACAATGCCGACCAAATGGAATTGCTTGACCTTTGCAAAGGAGATACTCTTGTAATAGAAAAAGGAGGAGAAATTATTCCTAAGATAGTAGAAACAAAGCACGATACAAATACCGAACAAGAAAGAATACATTTTATTAGCAATTGCCCTGTCTGTGGAGCAAAATTAGTTAAGGAAGAGGAACAAGCCGGTTGGTTTTGTCCTAATTACAACCATTGTCCGCCTCAAATACTTGGTCGTTTTCAGCATTTTATTTCCAAAAAGGCTATGAATATAGAAAGTTTGGGAGGAGAGAAAATGAGATACCTATTAAATAGTAATAAGGTAAGAGATTTTGCCTCTTTGTATGATTTAAGAAAGGAGGATATTATGGGAGTTTATTTTTCTGAGGAGGGAAAGAAAATATCCATACAAGAGAAAGGAGCACAGAATATTATAAACGCCATAGAGGAGTCTAAGAAAGTGCCTTTTGAAAGAGTATTATATGCCTTAGGTATAAGATATGTTGGCGAGGTAGGAGCAAAAAACATAGCACAACATTTTGAACAAATAGAAAATATTGAAAATGCGAGTATGGAAGACCTACTCAATATTGAGGATGTGGGACAAATAATAGCAAAGAGTATTTATCTTTGGTTTCGCAAAGAAGAGAACCTCGCTCAAATAGAAAAACTAAAACAAAAAGGCTTGCAATTCTGTGTTAAAAAAGAGGAGAAAAATAATATTTTGCAAGGTAAGACTTTCGTTATTAGTGGAAGTTTTCAAACTTTTTCAAGAGATGAAATAAAAAAAGCCATAGAACAAAATGGAGGCAAAAATGTTTCTTCTCTTTCCTCTAAAACCAATTATCTTATATGTGGCGAAAAGATGGGACCAGAGAAAAAACGTAAAGCCGAAAGCCTTAATATTCAAATGATAACAGAGGAAGATTTTATTAGAATGATAGAGCAATAAATTATAACTGTGAGATACTTGGTTGAGAAAATAGAGACTTTGTTTGAAAGATTTGGCTATAAGGAAACTCTGACAAAAAAGGAAAACATCTCCCTTTTGTCTAAGCGGTTTTTAATAGCGGAATTAGAAAACTTGGAGTATAAATCTGATTTTACCATAGTTAGAGACCAAAATGGCAAGCCATATTTTAAGAGCAACACCAATTGTTTTTTCAATATAAGCCATACAAAAAACCATGTAGCAGTGTGTTTTGACTCTCTTCCCATAGGAATAGATATAGAGGAAGTTAGAGAAAAGAAAATGCCTGTGGCACAAAGATTTTTTCACCCTAAGGAAGTGGAATATTTGCAAACAATAAGTGAAAAGGATATAGATTTTGCCTTTACTCAATTATGGACTATAAAAGAAGCCTACGTTAAAATGACAGGAAAAGGAATAGCAAATAATTTTAGAAATATAAACCTTGCCCCAAAAAGTTTTACGCTCAATCAAAAATACTCAAAAAACGAAGCACAAATAGAGAGCATATTTTTGGAAAAAGAGGGTGTCTTTCTTAGTATTTGTAAACAAAGGGAAAAGAAAAAATAAAGTTTTATTGCATTGATTTTTTGATAGTAAGTAATAAAATTGTATCTTTGCACCGCAAAAAAGTTAGACGCTGTGTTATTTTAGTAGTAAAAACTTTTTTGAGTGTTCACAGTGCGTCCGCTCAAAGAAGTTAAGAAAAAACGTATAAACTTTTTATGGAAAAAAAAGAATTATTACAAGAAACCATCAAACACATTGACATCAAAGCCATTGATTCCACTCCTATTATCAATGCAATGAGAGATATGTCCTTTGCCTCAAGAGAAACTGCCAACGCTGCAGATATACTTGAAAGTATGATGGAAGACAAAGATTGTTCTACAATTCTTACCCTTGCTGGCTCAACTTCTGCCGGAGGTTGTATGCAGGTATATGTAGATATGGTAAAAAACAATATGATAGATGCTATTGTTTCTACTGGAGCCTCTATCATTGATATGGACTTGTTTGAAGCCTTGGGCTTTAAACACTACAAGGGCTCTCAATTTATGGATGATATGACTTTGAGAGACAACTATGTAGATAGAATTTACGATACCTATATAGACGAAGAAGAATTGCAAATTTGTGACAATACCATAAAAGAAATAGCCGACCAACTTGAACCAAGACCTTACTCTTCACGCGAATTTATCTATGAGATTGGAAAATGGTTGGCAGCAGGCAACGCAAAGAAAAAAGATTCTTTGATTCAGGCTTGTTACGAAAACAATGTGCCTATTTTCTGCCCTGCTTTTTCGGATTGTAGTGCAGGTTTTGGTCTTGTTATGCATCAAGTGGCAAACCCAGAGAAACATCTTTCCATAGATTCTGTAAAAGATTTTCTTGAACTTACCAATATAAAAATAGCCAGTGGCACAACAGGCTTGTTTATGATAGGCGGAGGCACTCCAAAGAATTTTGCACAAGATACTGTTGTTTGTGCAGAGGTTTTGGGACATGAGGTGGATATGCACAAATATGCTGTTCAAATCACGGTTGCCGATGTTAGAGACGGCGCTTGCTCCTCCTCTACTCTAAAAGAAGCGGGGTCTTGGGGAAAAGTTTCTCCTAAGTATGAACAAATGGTATATGCAGAGGCTACAACTGTTTTGCCTTTGATAGTATCATACGTTTATCACAAAGGAGAATGGAAAACAAGAAGAAAAAGAGAATTTCAAAAACTTTTTAAATAAAGCATTATAATCAGAATGGGTTAGCATTAATAAAGTGAAATATCAGAACACTCCCATAATGCTAACCCATAATAATACCTACCTTTATCAGATTTAAACTAAAAATAATTTAATGTTATTTTGTACATTTGCCATCTGGAGTGCAGAATTGCTTATAGTTCTTCGGCATTTCAGTTGGAAAATATAATGTATCTTGCCACACGGAATTAAAATCCAAAGCATCCAAAGGACAAGTCAAATCATCCAAAGCCAAAGGTATATGTGCAACATTACCATCAGAGAACTTGCAAGGTTGTATCATTATTTTATCGCCCTGCTTATTTACAATAAAACTATGAGGTAGTCCTAAGGATAGAACAAACTCGCTATTGTCAAACAAATCATTAGTTAAGTTGGTAAGTACGTCTGAATTTGTCTTTCTACCCTTTGCATCTGTATAAGAGTATCTATAATTAGTATCTCTCAAATAATACTTATACTTGCTGGTATCTGCGTCATATTGCGACATATAAGTCAAAAATTTTTCGCTATACTTCAAACTACCCGTATTATCTTGTATAAAATAAATTTTTGCTTTATCATTTTTGCAAAATCTTCTTATT
>JAUNWC010000070.1 GCA_030540495.1 Bacteroidota bacterium | reverse complement strand
AGTTTATTATAAAATGAGTTTTAGAATTTAAATCCTATTGTTGCTTGAATAAGATGTTTGGTTCTTGTTGTCTCAGAAGGAGAAGAATCTGCCTGCCAAGTTTGAGAACCAGAATCATATTCGTCATAAACATAGTATTTTCTTTTTTGTTTGCCGTAAGCATAAGCCAAGTCAAAGTTGCAAACCTTTCCTTTGTAACCAACTCCACAGGTTACATAGTTCCAAGAAAGGTCGTTATTATCCTTGCTCTCGTATGGTGAGCCATAATAAGCATAACCGGCTCTGATGTATAATCTATCTAATTTTATTTCTCCGCCAAGTCTAATATTACTTGCTCCCGAAAGAGTATTTTCTATTTCTGAGTTAAGATTTGTTTCTGTGGAAATATCATTGTCCATATCAAAACTCATAAAACTATAATCAGCATATTCGTAATCCAAACTTATAGTACCAGAGATAGGAGATTTATTGTTGCCAAGAACAAAAGCCGTACCAGCAATAAAACGCCAAGGCGATTGCATACGATAGGTAATAGGGTTGAACCAACCACCAGAAGTATAATCAAAACTAACCTCCTGATAGAAATCATCATCCACACTATAAAAAGTAGGAGTGTGTATTGCTCCACCTATACGCCAGAAAGAAACAGGCTTTACTATTGCTCCAAGTTTTAGATTAAATCCTGTGATAGACAAATCTTGCTCAGTGTTATAATTATACTTGCCTACTCCGTTAGCATTGGTTACTTGCTCAGAAAACATATATTTTGCCGTATAGTCTCCAAAAGGAATACCAAGCGTTGCACCAAGGTATAACCAATTGCTATAATTACCAGAAATAGACATGGTAAATTCGTTTAAATAACCACTCTCTCTATATGCTATTATTTGGTCAAAACTTCCATTAAAGTATTCCGAATAAAGATTTCCCTCATCGTCCAAACCAATTACCCCTGATTGAAAAAAGTCATCCTTTACAACATCCGAAGTCTCAAAGCCATTGTCCAATACTCCATCTCCATTAGCATCATAATAATTTATATAATTTGCGTCTATATAGGAACGAGAAAGATTCTTTCTTGATATTTTTACTCGGTTGTTAAAATTCATTAGACGGTTAAGTCCAAAGGATAGTTGAACATGTTTCCAGGAAGATTTTTTGCCGTTGTTAAAATCCAAAACAAGACCAAGATTACCATAGTTAAAGTAAGGGTGAGAATCTTTGCTCACAAGTCCGTTGTAGGTAGATTTGGTTGAGTTCATATCCAAACCCATAGAAAAGGTAAATTCGCTTGAACGATACAGACCCAAACCAGCAGGGTTATAACTTGCCGACATTATATCTCCTCCTAATGCTCCTATGGCACCACCCTTACCTATAAAGGCAGAGGTTCCATTCATTCCATATTGAGAAAACATCAATGGAAAATCTACATTCTGAGCATTAACCATAGCAAGTCCCAAAAACGCTGTTATCAAAAAAACTATTCTTTTCATATCTTTTATTTTCTTCTTTTAACGTTAAAAAACTATCTTTTATTGTATTGTCTTAGAGTTTATCTTCTTCTTGAAGAACCTGCAGTAGAATGGGAAGAACCCGAGTGAGAACGACCACTTGACATAGAAGAAGAACGATTGTTGTTACTACTTCTTACGGAAGAACTTCTGTTGTTAGTATTAGAAGAACGTGTATTATTGGTGTTTCTTCTATATTCATTAGCACTCCTTTGCTGTCTTTGAGAGGCAGGAGTATAGGAACGAGTATTGGTTTCGTTGCTTCTTTGAGGGCGAACAGAGGTATTGTGAGTGTTGGTGCTATTTCTCTTTACGTTAGAGTTATTTGTAGAGTTTCGCCTATTTGTAGCGTTGCCATATCTTTGGTTGTACTTATCTCCAAAGGAGGCTTCTGTGGAGTTGTTTGTATTATTGTTGTAACGAAAACCTGTACCATTAGCATTATTTCTGTTTCTATTATTAGAAGTCATATGGGAAGGTCGGCGATAAAAATTAGAATTTCTATCCCAAGAATTATAGTACCAAGGAGCATGATAATGTCCCCAAGGTCTATAAGGAGCATACCAATCCCAAGCATAGTAGCCCCAGCCCCAAGGTCTGTTCCAATAGAAAGGTCTATGCCATCCCCAACCATAATTCCAACTCCAATAATAAGTAGGATACCACCAACGATAGCCTAAATAAATACTTGTTCCCCAAAGCAATGGGTCTGCATCGTACCAACAAAGGTCAGTATAAAAATCGTCATAATAATCATAAATTATTCTTGGAGAATGAAATCTTTTGATTCTTGCTGTATAAGCATAGTCGTAATAATCATCCATATTAAAGACAGTATCCTCCATATTGTAATAATTTTCTTCTTGCTCGGCTTGTTGCTCTCTTCTTGCCATTTCTTCTCTATAAGAGCGTAACCTCTCTTCATATCTTTGTCTTTCCAATTCTTGTTGCTTTTCAAAAGCCTCATCCTGTTCCTTTATTTCAGTCTCGTCCAAATAAATATCATCATAAGAAGAAATGCCCGTGCTTTCCACTGCACAAGAAACCATCAGCAAAGAACCTACTACCACTATGGCAAACAATACTACGCTATTTTTATTCAAATTTTTCATAATATATTTTTTGTTTATAAAATTTTGTCGGCTTTTTTTGTAATTTTGCACTGTATTTTAAATCAAGAGTTAAACAATATTTCTATATTTACATAAAAGTATTCAAAAACTATACCAAAATAATAACGTAAATAATGGCAAAAGATTTTATAAAAAGAGAAGAAAATTATTCTGAGTGGTATAACGAGTTAGTACAAAGGGCAGACCTTGCGGAAAATTCTTCAGTAAGAGGATGTATGGTAATCAAGCCTTACGGTTATGCTATATGGGAAAAAATGCAACACGCTTTGGACTCTATGTTTAAGGCAACAGGTCATCAAAACGCTTATTTTCCTTTGTTTATTCCAAAATCTTTTTTTGAAAAAGAGGCAGAACACGTAGAGGGTTTTGCCAAAGAATGTGCAGTGGTAACTCATCACAGATTGGCAAAATCACCTGATGGCAAAGGACTAATACCCGACCCAGAGGCAAGATTGGAGGAGGAGTTAATCGTTCGTCCTACCTCAGAAACTATTATTTGGGATACTTACAGAAAATGGATTAAGTCCTATAGAGACCTTCCTATTCTTTGCAATCAATGGGCAAATGTTGTTCGTTGGGAAATGAGAACAAGAATGTTTCTTCGTACTGCAGAATTTCTTTGGCAAGAGGGACATACAGCACACGAAACCTCAGAACAAGCACAAGAAGAGGCTCTTAAGATGATGCATGTTTATGCTGATTTTGCAGAAAAATATATGGCTATGCCTGTTGTTAGAGGTATAAAAACAGCTAACGAACGCTTTGCCGGAGCAGTGGAAACTTATTGCATAGAGGCTATGATGCAAGACGGCAAGGCTCTTCAAGCAGGCACTTCTCACTTTCTGGGACAAAATTTTGCTAAGGCTTTTGATGTTAAATTTTTATCAAAAGACAACAAATTAGAATACGTTTGGGCAACTTCTTGGGGAGTATCTACAAGGTTGATGGGGGCTTTGATTATGACACATTCCGATGATAATGGACTGGTTTTACCTCCATTGCTTGCTCCTTTGCAAGTGGTTTTGATACCTATATACAAGACAGAGGAAGAAAAAGAAATGATAAACTCTCTTGCAAAAGAAATACAAGAAAACTTGGCAGGAAAGAATATCAGCGTTAAATACGATGATGATGAAAAGACAAAGCCGGGCTGGAAATTCAATGAATATGAATTTAAAGGCGTGCCTGTACGTTTGACCTTGGGTGCAAGAGATTTGAAAGAAGACAAAATAGAGGTCTTTCGTAGAGATACTTGCGAAAAGATTTTGCATCAAAAAGAAGGCATTTGCGAATACATAGAACAACTTTTAAAGGATATACAAGAGAATCTATTCCAAAAGGCCCTATCTCTTAGAGAACAAAGGACAAAAAAAGTAGATAGTTGGGAAGAATTCAAAGAAGAGTTGGAAAAAGGCGAATTTTTGCTTTGCCATTGGGATGGAACAACAGAAACGGAGTTAAAAATCAAAGAGGAAACCAAAGCCACAATTCGTTGCATTCCTTTGGACGGAGAAAAAGAAGAAGGCAAATGTATTTATTCGGGCAAGCCATCCAAACAAAGAGTTATTTTTGCCAAAAATTATTAGAAAACTTTGTTTTGAGTTATTCCAAAAACACCTTTATATGATAGAGATAGATAATGCAGATATATTCATAAAAGATTTTGAAAACGTCTATCGCAAAAAAGTTTTTCGCATTCCTTTCACCACCAAGGAAGGAGAGCGAAAAACTTTGCTTATGTGTAAATGTGGCAAACGATGGATAGCGTTGCCATATTTTTCTATTGCTATTTTGGAAAACAAAATAACAGACAGGCATACGGCTCCTTTCAAACTTTTTGAAAGTGAGGATGGCAATATTATTTCCACAGGAAAATCTCATTGGGAAATTAGAGATACCATAGGGCATAGTCAGTATATTTATGCAGACAAAGTTGTCCCTATGATGAAAATAGATGACAAAGAAAATTTGTGGGACGAATTTCCCTCTGATATCAAGCGAAAAATAAGGCGAGCCTACAAATATAATATAAAGGTAGAATACGGCACAAGCAAAAAGTTTCTTAATAAGTTTTATAAGGCATACGCTCAGAGAATGAAAGAAATAGGCGTTATGACCATAGGCAAAACTCTTATCAATAGGCAACTAAAGACTGGCAAGACAACTGTTTTTGTAGCCACATTGGACGACAAAATAATAGGAGGAGGAACTTTGAGAAATATTGATGGCAAAATTTTTGAAAACGAGTTGTTTGCCACCATAGAAAAATACAATCATTGCTATACCTCTTATATACTTCATTACTCTATGATGTGTTTTGCCAAACAAGAGAAAGCCTCTTTGTATTCCTTTGGCAGAAGCACCATAAATTCCTCAGTCCATAACTATAAAAAACATTGGCGTGCAAAGGAATACAATATTTATTGGTCGTATTCCAAAAAACACAGAAACATAAGAGACAAGAAAATATTCTATACCATCTATAGAAAAATACCTTATAGCATTTCCTCTTTGTTTTCTCCTATCTTGTCTAAATATATTTATTAAAATAGTTATATATATATTAAAAAATACAATAAATTACACTATTATAGCGTTTAGTGAAGGATAATCAGATAAAAAAATAAAAAGAAATGTTTAATGTAGATTTAGAAAAATATGGAATTAGTGGAGTAAAAGAAATACTTTACAATCCTACTTACGAAGTACTTTTTAACGAAGAAACAAGACCTGAATTGGAAGGATACGACAGAGGTCAGATAACAGAGTTGGGAACAATAAATGTAATGACAGGCATTTATACCGGACGTTCTCCTAAGGACAAATACATAGTAAAAGACGAAGCCTCAAAAGACAGCGTATGGTGGAATACAGAAGAATATCCTAACGACAATCACCCTGTTAGCCCGGAGGCTTGGGCAACATGCAAAGCCATAGCAACCAAACAATTGAGCAACAAAAGATTGTTTGTAGTAGATGGTTTTTGCGGAGCCAACAAAGACACAAGAATGAAAATCCGTTTTATTATGGAGGTTGCTTGGCAAGCACATTTTGTAACCAATATGTTTATTCGTCCTCAAAATCAAGCCGAATTTGAACAAGAACCAGATTTTATTGTTTATAATGCTTCTAAGGCAAAGGTAGAAAACTTTAAGGAATTGGGGTTGAGAAGTGAAACAGCCGTTTTGTTCAATGTAACAAGCAAAGAGCAAGTTATTCTAAACACTTGGTATGGCGGTGAGATGAAAAAAGGATTGTTCTCTATGATGAACTACTATTTGCCTTTGAAAGGAATTGCTTCTATGCACTGCTCAGCAAATACTGATTTAAAAGGAAAAAACACTGCTATATTCTTTGGTCTTTCGGGTACAGGAAAAACAACTCTATCCACCGACCCTAAACGTTTGTTGATAGGAGATGATGAACATGGTTGGGACGACAATGGAGTATTTAACTTTGAAGGTGGTTGCTATGCAAAGGTTATCAACCTTGACAAAGATGCAGAGCCAGATATTTACAACGCCATACGAAGAGATGCTCTTTTGGAAAATGTTACTGTGGATAAGGACGGCAAAATAGACTTTACAGACAAATCCGTTACCGAAAATACAAGAGTTTCCTACCCTATCTACCATATAAAAAACATAGTTCGCCCTATTTCTCACGCTCCGGCTGCAAAGCAAGTAATATTCCTTTCAGCAGATGCTTTTGGAGTTTTGCCTCCTGTTAGCATATTGGACGAAGAACAAACCAAATATTACTTCTTAAGTGGTTTCACAGCAAAACTTGCTGGCACAGAGATAGGTATTAAAGAGCCAGTACCTACTTTCTCTGCTTGTTTTGGTCAAGCCTTTTTGGAATTGCACCCAACCAAGTATGCAGAGGAATTGGTTAAGAGAATGAAGACTTCTAACGCAAAGGCTTATCTTGTAAATACGGGTTGGAACGGAACGGGCAAGAGAATTTCTATTAAGGACACAAGAGGAATAATAGACGCTATACTTGACGGCTCCATAGATAAGGCTCCTACAAAGAAAATACCTTATTTCAACTTCACTGTACCTACTGAATTAAAAGGTGTTGATACCAAGATACTTGACCCAAGAGATACATATTCAGATGCAAAACAATGGGACGACAAAGCCAAAGACCTTGCAGAAAGATTTATAAAGAATTTCGCTAAATACGAAAACAATCCTCAAGGAAAACTTTTGGTAAAAGCCGGCCCAGAATTATAAATTCTTGTAGGTTATTATAATAAGTTATAATAAGTTAGCATAGGTTGGAGGCAAAGCCTCCTATAAGTTAGCATAAGTTACAGCCTGTGGCTGTAACTTATGCTGTTTTATTATAACCTATGCTAACTTATAAGAAACCACAGCCTCCTTATAGGTTAGCATAGGTTGAGATAGGTTTTGATAGAAGAGCAAAGCCGTTAACACCTTGTAATACGCTTAAGCGTCTCCTATGCTAACTTATAGGAGCCAAAGGCTCCAACCTAAAATAACCTATAAAAAAACACAAAAAAACAAAAAGGCTGAAAATATTTTAATTGCCAATTAAATCTCAAATTTGAGAAACTTTGCTTGATTATCAGCGACTTAGCCTTTTAAAAAAGGG
>JAUNWC010000069.1 GCA_030540495.1 Bacteroidota bacterium | reverse complement strand
ACAAATAATATCAATAAACGAAACCTTAGACTCAAAAACCTTAATAGTGGAATAATATTTGTTACTCACAAAAATCATAATCAAAGAAACTATAAACTTATAATACAAAAAATATATGAAGTTAATTAAATTTTTATGCTTAGTGGCTATACTTGGAATTTCTACCTTTACTTATGCTCAGCAAGGAAGGTTTAGTATTAGCGGTAAGGTGGTAGATGCCTCCTCTTCTGAGCCACTGCCTTATGTTAGTGTTGCCGTAATGAAAACTTCTGACTCCACCATTGTGGATGGGGGTATAACCACAGATAATGGCTCTTTTACTATTCAAAATCGTACTAATGGAAAATATATTCTCAGATATTCTTTCGTTGGTTATAAAGATTTGTATGCAGATGTGGAAATAAAAAACTCCAATCTTAATGTAGGCACTGTGCAAATGTCTGCCACAGCCGAAATGTTGGAAGCCGTAACAGTAGTTGGAGCAAAACAAATGATGGAATACAAGTTGGATAAAAGGGTAATAAATGTTGACCAAAACCTTGTTTCCACAGGCGGAGATGCAAGTGATGTTTTGGAAAATGTGCCAAGTGTTGAGGTAGATGATGAAGGTAATATTTCCCTAAGAGGTGCCTCCAATGTTACTCTTTTGATAGATGGTAAGCCTTCTACTATGTATGGCAATGATGTGGCAAGCGTTTTGGCTCAATTACCGGCTTCTCAAATAGACAAAGTTGAGGTAATTACCAACCCTTCAGCAAAATACAATCCTGAGGGTATGAGTGGTATTATCAATATTACCCTAAAGGAAAAAGGAAACCTTGGTTTTAATGGTAATGTAAATATTTCTGCAGGTTCGCCTCTTAAAGAATGGATGCCAAAGGAGAGACTTTCAACATCGTTGAACTGGTCAAACTCAAAATTTTCTCTTTCTGCCTCTGTGGATGTTGATTATAACAAGAGAGCGATGCTTTCGGATGGTCTTAGATTTATGAAAGGCTCCAACGGAGGGACAACCGATTTGATACGTACCAAAAGAGACGGCGGTGAAAACGGCTGGGGCGGAGGTGCTCGTTTGGGAGGAGAATGGTATATAAACAAATATAATACCCTTTCTTTGAATTTTAATACTCATATACATAAAACCACAGACGACTATTCCACCACAACAAATCAAAACTTGCTTCGTATGGGTGAAGGTGATATAGATGATAGAAATAATATTGATAAAAGTAGTGGAGATAATGATGGTACTTTTAACAATATAGGCTTTACCTATCAAAAAGAATTTAAGGACAGAAAAGACCAATTGTTTTATGTAAGTGGTACTTGGAACTGGGGTAAATTTACTCGTAATACATTAGACGAAATTACATACAAAAATGCTGGTGAGATATATGGAGGTTCAACCATAACAAATTATATGCGTGGAGATACCTCAGAAAGTAACAATCATAGAGCAGTGGTAGATGTTCATTACGTTCATCCTTTTAGCGAAAAATCACAATTGGAAGTTGGTTACAACCTTGACTACAACGAAAGTTCCTCTACCTCTATTACTACCTATGACACTGCTGACAACAAAACGAGAAATCTAACAGAAAGTTATGATTTTGATAGAGAGGAATACATCCATGCCCTTTATGCTACATATGGTTTTCAATTAGGAAGTTTTTCAGCACAATTGGGTTTGAGAAAAGAATTTGTAAATAACGATTTTACTAAAATAGATTTTACTAAAGAAAAGACTTCTTTTGACAAAGACTATAACCCTTGGTACCCTACAGTGCATTTGTCATATCAAGTCAATCAAATGAATTCTTTCCAAATTTCTTATTCTCGCCGTATTCGTAGACCAGACCCTTGGACTATGATGCCTAATATAGACAGAAGTAACAAAGAATATCTTCGTTTTGGTAATCCGTCAATAGACCCTGAATACACCAATGCTTTTGAGTTGGGCTGGTCGTTGATGTTCCACAAAACCACTATTTTTACCTCTGCTTATTATCGTCAGGTTAGCAATGGTATGACTCGTTTCCAATTCCTATGGAACGAAGAAAACGCCCATTATTATGGCTTTGATTGGGCTTGGGAAGCAGCAAGCAACGAGGGAGAAAATGTTACTGCTCAAACATTTGTCAATCTTGCTCATTCCTCTAACTATGGTCTTGAGGTAATTATAGACAGAGATATTACAGATTGGTGGAAGGCAAATTTGAGTATGAATTTCTATGGTTCTTATCAAGACGGTACTGCGCTAAATTACGATAAAACCACCGCCTTTAACTTTGATGCTAAACTTAACACCACAATAACTCTTCCTAAGAACTTTACCATTCAAATCTCGGGTAGGTATTATGCTCCAAGAGAAAACATACAGGGTAGAGACAATGCAAGATATGATGTAGATTTGGCTATTAGAAAATCTCTTTGGAACAAACAAGCCAATATAGGATTGAATTTCAGAGATGTATTTGACACAAGAGGAGGTTTTGGTTATGCTTATACAGACCAATACATATCTTTTACCAAACGTCATCCTTATTCTCGTAGTATAAGACTTTCGTTCTCATATAACTTTGGCAAAACTGCTAATATGAAACGCAATAAAGTAAAACCTCAACAATCCACAGAATCTCAATATACAGGCGGTTCTGGAGAGAATTATGACGAATAAGTCTTTGATTTTTGATAAGATAAGAAGAAAATATGTTGCCTTAACTCCCGAAGAGGAGGTAAGGCAACTTACTATAAATATACTCAATCAGGAATTTAATTATCCTTTAACTCGTTTTTCCTTAGAGGCTCAGATAAATGTAGGCAAGACTTCCAAACGCTACGATATAATAGTAAGAGACAAACAATCAAAACCCTTTATGCTCATAGAGTGTAAAGCAAAACAAGTGCCTATAACAGAAAAAACTTTTTTACAAGCCACCAACTACAATATAGAAGTCAAAGCGCCCTACCTATTGCTTACTAATTCCATAACTACAATTATTTTTCACCATACTCCAAACGGCTACATACAGATAAAACAAATTCCACCAATAGACTAACTTGTACATGAATATGACTTTTTGATATAGACTAAGACAGGCACAATTTATAGGTTGTGCCTGTCTTGCTAACTTAGTTTGATTGTAACTATTGTTTTATTCTACTACTATTATAAAATAGTTTTTCTTGCCTTTTTGAACAAGTATATATTTATCGTTCAACAAACTTGAAGTATCTGCAATATAATTTTCATCTATTTTTTCTTTGTTTATAGACAAAGAGTTCTCTTTCAATGCTCTGCGAACTTCTCCTTTGGAACTCAAAACTTTTGTTTTTTCTGCTAATAGGTCTATTATTCCTATTTTATTTTGAAGTTCTGTTTTTGTAACTTTAAATTGAGGTACTCCGTCAAAAACGCTTAAAAAAGTCTGCTCGTCCAATTTTTTTAAAGTTTCTGTTGTTCCTTTGCCAAACAATATTTGTGAAGCCTCTATGGCTGCATCATAATCCTCTTGGCTATGAACTTTTATGGTTATATCCTTTGCCAAAGCCTTTTGTAAAACTCTTTGAGAAGGGTCTTGGCTGTGCAAATTCTCCAATTCCAAAACCTCTTCTTCGGATTTCAATGTAAAGATACGAATAAATCTTGCTGCATCTTCGTCAGATAAATTAAGCCAAAACTGATAGAAAGCATAAGGAGAGGTTTTTTCTCTGTCTAACCATATATTGCCTTTCTCTGTCTTGCCAAACTTTTTGCCGTCCGCTTTTGTAATAAGAGGACAAGTTATAGCAAAGGCTTCTTTGTCCAAAACTCTTCGTATAAGTTCTGCTCCTGTGGTTATATTGCCCCATTGGTCTGAGCCTCCCATCTGCAATTTGCAACCATATTTTTGATACAAATAAAGATAATCGTAGCCCTGCATAAGTTGGTAAGAGAACTCTGTAAAGGAAATACCTGTTTCTATTCTCTTTTTTACACTGTCTTTTGCCATCATATAATTGACGGTTATGTGTTTGCCTATTTCTCTAATAAAATCTATGAAAGACCAATCCTTCATCCAATCATAGTTGTTGAGAATCAAGGCGTGATTTTCTTCTTTTTCGTCAAAAGAAAGAAATTTTTCCAACTGTTTTTTTATACAGTCTTGGTTGTGTCTAATGGTTTCGGGGGTAAGCAATACTCTTTCCTGACTTTTAAAGGAAGGGTCGCCTATCATACCCGTTGCACCGCCCAAAACTACCAAAGGTCTGTGTCCGCAGGCTTGAAAATGTGTAAGTATCATTATTCCAACCAAGTGTCCTATGTGCAAACTATCAGCAGTAGGGTCAATGCCCACATAGGCTGTTGCTATGCCCCTTTTTAACTCTTCTTCCGTGCCGGGCATTATGGAGTGAATCATATTTCTCCATTTCAATTCTGCTACAAAATCTTTCATCTATTTATGTTTTTAAAATGTATTTTTTCTTAATTCTTTCCCGTATGACCAAATCCTCCCTCTCCTCTAAGTGTTTCGCTTATTTTATCGGTTGCCTCTATGGTTGCACCATCGTATTGTGCTATAATCATTTGGGCAATTCTTTCGCCAGAGTTTATTACAAAATTCTCCGAAGAAAGATTAACAAGCAAAATTTTTATTTCACCTCTATAATCTGCGTCTATGGTACCAGGAGAGTTTAGTACCGTTATTCCATGCTTTAGAGCCAAACCACTACGGGGTCTTATTTGTGCTTCGTAACCTTTTTCCAATTCTATGTATAATCCTGTGGGTACCAATACTCTTTGCAAAGGTTTCAACTCTATACTTTCTGGTATATACGCTCTCAAATCCATACCTGCCGACATTTCTGTTTCATACTTTGGTAGAGGATTATTGCTCTTGTTTATTACCCTTAATATACTCATACTTCTTGTTCTTCTATTCGTTTGCAAAGATACGACTTTTTTGTAAAGAAAAAAATTATCTTGTTGATTTTATGTAATAATAGAACAAATTAGCGTTTAACTGACAAAATGTCATAAGTATTTCTTTGGAATATCTTTTGTTTTATAAGTAGCAAATTATGTATTGGTTTTTAACAAAAAAAGAAAAAAATATAAGATATGAGTGGAGTAAATGGAGAACCTATAAGAGGACAGATAAATGTAAAGACGGAAAATATTTTTCCTGTAATAAAGAAATTTTTGTATTCAGACCATGAGATATTTCTTAGGGAAATAGTTTCAAATGCAGTGGATGCTTCCCAAAAACTAAAAACTCTTTCTTCTCTTGGACAGATGAACGGAGAGTTGGGCGATTTGACCATAGATGTAAAGATAGACGATAAGAATAAAACGCTTTCTGTTATAGATAGAGGCATAGGTATGACCAAAGATGAGGTAGAGAAATATATAACTCAAATAGCCTTTTCTGGAGCAGAGGAGTTTTTGGAGCATTTTAAAGGGAAATCAGAAGCCGAAGCAAATGCTTTGATTGGGCATTTTGGTCTTGGATTTTTCTCTTCTTTTATGGTTTCTAAACAAGTGGAGATTTTTACCAAATCTTATAAAGATGCTCCTGCAGTGCATTGGTCTTGCAATGGAGACACAGAATACACAATAGAAGAATCTGATAAAAAAGACAGAGGAACAGAAATAGTTATGCATATTTCTGAAGATTGTCAAGAATTTTTGCAAGAAAATAAGATTTTGGAACTTCTTAGGAAGTATTGCAAATTTATGCCTATTCCTATTCGTTTTGGCAAAGAAAAAATTTGGGTAGATAGCGAAACAGAAAAAGACAAGGATGGCAATCCAAAAAGAGTAGAGAAGGAGCAAGACCGCATAATAAACGATACTAATCCTTTGTGGAAACGCAAACCTTCGGAACTAAAAGACGAGGATTACAATAAATTTTATCGTGAGTTGTATCCTATGAATTTTGACGAGCCTTTGTTTCATATACATTTAAATGTAGATTATCCTTTTAATCTAACAGGAATACTTTATTTTCCTAAACTAAAACGAAACTTAGACCCTACATTGGAGAAAATACAACTTTATTGTAATCAAGTTTTCGTAACTGATAGCGTAGAAGGTGTTGTGCCTCAATATATGATGCTTCTAAGAGGTGTTTTAGATTCACCTGATATTCCTCTTAATGTTTCGCGTTCTTATTTGCAAAGCGATAGCAATGTGAAAAAGATTTCTTCTCATATATCAAAGAAAGTTGCAGATAAGTTAGAAGAAATTTCAAATAAAGAGCATGAAGATTTTATTAAGAAATGGGATGATTTGAAGGTGTTTATAGAATATGGTATGCTTTCTGACGAAAAGTTCTATGAGAGGATGCAAAACATATATCTACTAAAGAATACAGAGGGCGAATATTTTAGTTTTGAGCAGTATAAAAAGAAAATAGAGCCATTGCAGACGGATAAAAATAAGACTTTGATTTATCTTTATGCAAAAAATACTGATGAGCAGTATGCTTATATTCAAGCAGCAAAGGAGAAAGGTTATGATGTGCTTTTGATGGATGGTGTTTTGGACTCTCATTTTATCAATATGTTGGAACAGAAATTCCAAGGGGCAAGATTTGTACGTATAGATTCGGATGTTGTTAGTAAATTGATAGAAAAAGACGAAAAAATTCCGTCTAAACTATCAGAAGAAGAAGCAAAAAAGATAAAAGAGTTATTTGAGCAAAATCTTGACTCTAAGAAATTTACTACACAAACCGACTCTTTGGAAGAAACAGCACAGCCCGTAACCATAACTCAAAACGAATTTATGAGAAGAATGAAAGAAATGTCCGAGATTGGAGGTGGAGGTATGATGGGTTTATATGGAGATATGCCAGAGAGTTATAATCTTGTCATCAATACCAATCACCCTTTGATTTGGGATATACTTCATTCAGAAGATGTTGAGCACCAAAAACAAGTTATTTCTCAACTTAAAGACTTGGCTTTGCTTTCTCAAGGCTTGTTAAAAGGAGCGGAATTGGACGAGTTTATCAAACGTAGTACCAATATAATAAAGTAAGGAAGATATAATTCTCTAATAGGTTACAGGCACAGCCACAGGCTGTTTTATTGGGCAAAGCCGGTTGATAGGTTGTGGTAGGTTAAGATAGGTTTGCATAGGTTGTTATAGGAAGGCAAAGCCGTTACTTTTTTGTTATACGCTTAAGCGTCTCCTATTACAACCTATGCTAACTTATGCTAACCTATAAAAACCTATCCCAACCTACCCAAAAAACAAAGAATCCGTTTACTGAGAATCAATCAGTTAGAAAAAAAATTTTTGCAAATGCTTG
>JAUNWC010000068.1 GCA_030540495.1 Bacteroidota bacterium | reverse complement strand
ACTTTTCTCCTTTCAAATCAAAACAAACAACATATTCTATTATGTTTTTTACCTCCATTCCATATGCTCCAATATTTTGTACAGGAGTGGCTCCTATGCTTGAAGGAATAGCAGAAAGATTTTCTAAACCCGAAAATTTTTGTTTAGTTGCCCATTCTACAAAATCATCCCAACACTCTCCTGCCGACACTTCTATAAGAATAGAAACATCATCCTCCATAATAATTTGTTTGCCGAGGTTTTCTATTTTTACTATTGTTTTTTCGCACTTATTGGTAGAAAAAATTGTATTTGCACCCATACCCAAAAGAAAAATATCCTCCACTTGATACAACTTTGCTAATGTTTGCAAATCTTTTTCTTCTCTTATTCTTAGAAACTTGTTTGCTACACAAGACAACCCAAAAGTATTATATTCTCTTACATCAAAATTATATTCCATAACTTTGCAAAAGTACAAAAGAAAGTTGAGATAATTCATTCTTTTATTTCTTGGTTTATGATTTTGCTTTTGGAGTTTTTAAATAAATTAGAAAAAACAGATATAAACTCTCTTTCTACTCAGTTGAAAAAAAACAAAAAAAAATATATAAAAAATGTTGTAGTTATAAAATATATTGTAAATTTGCATTTGTAAAAAATGCAGGAGTTGTTTTTTTAACTCCCAAAGATTAAGTAAAATTATATTTTTTTATATATAAGATTTTCCCTTGAAATAAAAGCAAAAAAATAAGCACCTTTTTCGGTGTTTGCGTAATTTAAAGTATATGTTATGTTATATAATAAAGCAATCCTTGAAACCAAAACAATAGAGGAACTTATTGCCATAGCCGAGTCTATGAATATAGAGAAAGTTAGAAAGATGAGCGAGCAGGATATTATGTATAAAATACTTGATTATCAAGCCTCGCATCCCGATGAAGAAACATTAAATAGTGAAAAACAGGCTATAAAAAGAAGACGTGGTCGTCCTTCCAAAAAAGATTCAATGCAAACAGCACAATCCAATACTCAACCACAAAACTCAGAGCCAAGACATGTACGCGCTCGCTTAAGACCAAAACCTGTGGCAGAGTCCAATGTAAAGACAGCAAAAACAGAGATTACTTCCACCACTCTTGCAGATGCAAAAAAGCAGATAATACAAGATTTGAATACACAGAAACTGCCCGAGATACCTACCTTTGAGAATATTTCTATACCGGAATTTAATCCAAGCAGAATAAACACCCCTACCATAGAGTCAAAGACAGAGGAAGCCTCTCCAAAAAGAAAAGTAGGCAGACCAAGAAAAGTAACCTCAGAGCAAGAGGTTATAAACAAACTAACAAACGCTAACCTATACCCTATTAACAAACCAACGCAAGCCTCAAATAATTTTTCGGAAGAAAACTCGGTTAATAAAACAGAAAACAGCAAAGACAATAACTTTTCTTTGGAAAACAAAAATACCATTCCTTCCAATAATAAGAATACCAACACCTCTTCCAATAACAAGAATACCAACGCCGCTTCTTCCAATAACTACAATACCACAGTAGATTTGACCGGTATGGTTGAGGCAGAGGGAGTTTTGGAAGTGATGCAAGATGGTTATGGTTTCTTGCGTTCAAGCGACTACAACTATTTAAATTCACCTGATGATATATACATTTCTCAATCTCAAATAAAGTTCTTTGCCCTAAAAACAGGAGATACCATAGCAGGTTTTATACGTCCTCCAAAGGAAAATGAAAAATATTTTCCTATGGTAAAACTTACCCATGTTAATGGACGCAGGCCAGAGAGTATTAAAGACAGAATACCTTTTGACTATCTTACACCTTTGTTCCCAGAGGAGAACTTCCCAAAGTATTTCTACTCGTATAATAGATTTATTTACTCCTATTGGCAAGGGACAAAGAGCCTTGATAGTTGCTCCGCCAAAGACAGGAAAGACCACCCTTTTGAAAGAAGTAGCCAATGCCATAGCGGCAAATCATCCAGATGTTTATTTGATAGTTTTGCTTATAGACGAGAGACCAGAGGAGGTTACTGATATGCAAAGGACGGTAAATGCTGAGGTTATTGCTTCTACTTTTGACGAACCAGCAGATAGACACGTAAAAATCGCCAACATAGTTTTGGAAAAGGCAAAACGTATGACAGAATGCGGACACGATGTTGTTATAGTATTGGACTCCATTACTCGTTTGGCAAGAGCATACAACACTGTTGCTCCTGCAAGTGGAAAGGTATTAAGTGGAGGTGTGGAAGCCAATGCTTTGCAAAAGCCAAAGAGATTTTTTGGAGCAGCTCGAAACATAGAGAATGGAGGCTCTTTGACTATAATTGCTACCGCTTTAATAGAAACAGGTTCCAAGATGGATGAGGTTATCTTTGAAGAGTTCAAGGGAACGGGTAATATGGAATTGCAATTAGATAGAAAACTTTCCAACAAACGCATTTATCCGGCGGTGGATTTGGTTTCCTCTTCTACTCGTAGAGACGATTTGTTGCTTACCGAAAACGTTCTTTCGCGCATGTTGGTGCTAAGAAATTATATTTCGGATATGACTCCATCAGAGGCAATGACTTTGATAAAAGACAGAATGAGCGTAACTCGTACCAACGAAGAGTTCCTTCTTAATATGAATTCATAAATAAAACAACAGGCTAATAAAAACTATAAGAAAAAGTTTTTATTAGCCTTTTTTTCATAAAAAAAAACAATAAAGACTAAGAGTTGATTATGGTAAGTACGGAAGATTTTTTTAAAAAGATAACCTCTCACGCAAAGGAATATGGTTTTGTTTTTCCTTCCAGTGAGTTATATGATGGACTTTCTGCAGTATATGATTATGGTCCCAATGGAGTAGAGTTAAAAAACAATATCAAAAATTATTGGTGGAAGTTTATGACCCAGATGCACGAAAACATTGTGGGCATAGACTCAGCGGTTTTTATGCACCCAAAGATTTGGAAAGCCAGCGGACATGTTGATGCTTTTAACGACCCTTTGATAGACAACAAAGATAGCAAAAAACGTTATCGTGCCGATGTTTTGATAGAAGACCATATAGCCAAAATAGAGGAAAAAATCAATAAAGAAGTGGCTAAGGCTCAAAAACGTTTTGGCGATGGTTTTAATATGGAGCAGTTTTTGGCAACAAGCGAAAGAGTAAAGGGTTATCAAGCACAGATAGACGACCTTAGAAAGAGATTTGCGGATTTGATGAACGCCAACGACCTAAAAGGCTTAAAGGACTTGATAATAGAGTTAGGAATAGTTTGTCCTATTTCGGGCAGTAGAAATTGGACAGATGTTCGTCAATTCAATCTAATGTTTGCTACCAAAATGGGTTCTTTGAGTGAGGAGAGCGATGTTATCTATCTTCGCCCCGAGACTGCACAAGGAATATTTGTCAATTATCTTAATGTTCAGAAAACGGGTAGGATGAAAATTCCTTTTGGTATTGCACAAATAGGCAAAGCCTTTCGTAACGAAATAGTTGCTCGTCAGTTTATCTTTCGTATGAGGGAGTTTGAGCAAATGGAAATGGAGTTTTTCTGTCGTCCGGGTACAGAGATGCAATGGTTTGAATATTGGAAACAAGAACGCCTTAATTGGCATCTTTCTCTTGGTATTCCTAAGGAAAAATATAGATACCACGACCACGAAAAACTTGCCCACTATGCTAATGCTGCAACGGATATTGAATTTGAATTTCCTTTTGGCTTTAAGGAATTGGAGGGCATACATTCTCGTACAGACTTTGATTTGAAACGTCATCAAGAATATTCGGGCAAGAAAATACAATATTTTGATAGCGAAATAAATGAAAGTTATACTCCTTATTGTGTTGAGACTTCCATAGGTTTGGATAGGACGTTTCTTGCTGTCTTTTCGTATGCATATACTGAGGAAAAATTAGAAGATGGCTCTCAAAGAGTAGTACTAAAATTGCCAAAAATACTTGCTCCTTATCGTTGTGCTGTTTTGCCTTTGGTGAATAAGGACGGATTGCCAGAAAAAGCAAAGCAAATTTGCGAGGATTTGCGTTCTTCTTTCCGTACTCATTACGAAGAAAAAGATACCATAGGCAAGCGATATCGTAGGCACGATGCCATAGGAACGCCTTTCTGTATTACTGTAGATACTCAGACTATGGAAGACGAAAGCGTTACCGTAAGGCACAGAGATACCATGCAACAAGAACGCATACATATTTCTCAACTAAAAAACTATATCATAGAGCAATAAAAATAACTTAGAAGTTAGCATAGGTTATAATAGGTTAAGAATAAAGAAAAAAACTTATATCTTAGACTTATCGTAACTTATACTAACTTGCTTTGTATTTAGAACAACTCTAAAAAATACAATAAAACGAAAATAATTTAGTTTATAAACATATAGTATATCAAACAAGATAATATATCATGAGAGAAGATAAACTTTTTAAAGGAAAGACTCTTGCTATTCTTTCCGGCGGTGGAGATACTCCCGCTATAAACAGCAGTATAGAATCCATAAGAAACCGTGCTACAATGTTAGGTTTCAAGGTTTATGGAATACTTAGAGGTTGGAAAGGTTTGTTGGGGGAAGGAGATGTTGTGGATTTGACTCAGCGTCCATACAATCCTCTTTATGGAGGTACGGCTTTGCGTTCCTCTCGTACCAATCCTTTTCCTTCCAAGAAGAATCCTGAGGACAGAGTTCCCCAAGTAATGCATAATCTAAAAAGATATGGTATTGATGTATTGGTAACCATAGGAGGAGACGACACCAACGGAGCGGCCAAGCGTCTATACGAGCAAGAAGGAATACCCGTAATAGGTTTCCCAAAAACCATAGATAACGACCTTAGAACTTTGACTTGGCACGAGTTTAACGGCAAGAAGGTAGATGCTGTTACTTGTCCAGGCTTTCCTTCTGCGGCTTTGGGTATAGCAGATTTTGCCTCAAGGTTAAAAACTACAGCAGAATCTCACTCTCGCATAATGGTTATGGAGGTTATGGGAAGAGATGCTGGTTGGTTAACAGGAACGGCTACCTTTGGTGGAGCCTTACTTGCTCTTATTCCAGAGTTGGAAATGACCAAAGAACGCAAGGAGCATTTCTTTGATTTGGTAAGCAAGGCTTATAACTCTTCTCCAAACAAAGCCTTAATAATACCAGTTAGCGAAGGAGTGCGTTGGTACAACGACAAGACAGGAACAACAGATGTAGTCTATGCCTCCACCGAGCAAGACGAATATGGACACGCTCGCTTAGGAGGAGTAAGTGGCACAATAGCAAGCGAAATTTCAGCCAAACTAAAAATAGATGCAAGGGCTCAGGTAACAGGTTATTATCCAAGAAGTGGTCAATGCTCAGCGTATGACAGAAGAATGACTCAAGCACTTGCCGATAAAGCCGTAGATTTGCTAATAAGAGAAGATTTTGGCAAAATGCCTGTGCTTGATAAAGTTTGTTATTTTGATGAATTGGAGGAATACAACTGCTCAGCCATAGATATGGGTAAGATAGGCAATAGACCTTTGCCATTGGAGTATTTTGATGAGGAAACTTTCTGTTTTACTCCTATGTATAAAGACTTCTTGTCTCATATATTAGGAGAATACACTTATCCTGTTTTCCATACCGATTTTCCAAAAGTAGTAGTAGAATAAATTATCAATCAAACTATGTAGGGGCTTTGTAATATTTTTTTTTCAAAGTCCCTATATTTTAAATAAAAAAAAACATATGACACCAAAGGTAAGTATAATAATGGGCAGTACTTCAGATTATTCTGTTATGGAAAAGGCTGCCAAATTTTTGAACGAGCAAGAAATACCTTTTGAAATAAATGCTCTCTCTGCACATCGCACTCCAAAGGAAGTAAGCGATTTTGCCTCCAAAGCCCAAGAGCGAGGTATCAAAGTAATAATAGCGGCGGCAGGAATGGCGGCGGCTCTTCCAGGAGCAATAGCGGCAGAGACTACTCTTCCGGTTATAGGTGTGCCGGTGAAATCTTCTTTTGAGGGTTTGGACTCTGTGCTTTCTATGTTGCAAATGCCTCCGGCTGTTCCCGTTAGTGTTATGGCTGTCAATGGAGCCCTAAATGCTGCAATAATGGCTATGGAAATTTTGGCAATAGCCGACGAAGAAATAAATAAGAAAATGCATATATACAAGCAGTCTTTGAAAGAAAAAATCATAAAAGCCAACGAAGAATTTTCTAACATAAAATTTAATTACAAAACCAATTAATTGCTAAAACTATACCACAATAGGACAAAAAAACTTTGAATTATGATAGTAATAGGAATAACCGGAACATTGGGAGCGGGCAAAGGTACAATAGTTGATTTCCTTAAAGAAAAAGGGTTTTTGCATTTCTCTGCAAGAGATTTTCTTAACAAAAAGATAAAAGAACTTGGTTTAGAGAGCAATAGGGATACCATGACAATGGTTGCCAACCAAGAGCGAGAAAAAGAAGGAGCAGATTTTATTGTCAAAGGTTTGCTTGCTATGGCTAAGCAAGAGAATCAGAATTGTATTATAGAGAGCATACGCAATGTAAAGGAAATAAAGTACTTAAAAGAAAATTCGGAGTTTATTTTGTTTTCTGTGGATGCGGATATAAAACTAAGATATCAACGTATTACTCTTCGCAAGAGCGAAACGGATAACGTAAGTTTTGAAACCTTTGTGCAGAACGAACAGAGGGAAATGGACACAAAGGACGAAAACAAGCAAAATATAAAGGCTTGTATGCTTTTGGCAGATTTTTCTTTTAACAATGATGGAGATATTCTTTCGCTTAAGACACAAGTAGAGCAGGTTTTAGACAAAATACAATATAAGGCAAGACCCTCTTGGGATGAGTATTTTTTGGAAATAGTTAAAACGGTTTCCAAGCGTGCTACTTGCAACAGAGGAAGAAGTGGTTGTGTAATAGTAAAAAACAAACAAATATTAGTAACCGGTTATGTAGGCTCGCCAAATGGTTTGCCTCATTGTGATGAGGTTGGTCATCTTTTTCGCAAACAAATGGACGAAAATGGCAATATAACCAACCATTGCGTTCGCACCGTACATGCCGAGCAAAATGCCATTTGCCAGGCTGCCAAAAGAGGTATAGCACTTGAGGGAGCAACTCTTTACTGCACTATGACCCCTTGTCGCACTTGTGCTATGATGATTATCAATTGTGGAATAAAAAGAGTTGTCTGTTTGAATAAATATCATTCTGGCAAAGAAACCGAAGAAATGTTTCAACAAGCAAATATTGAGTTAGACTTCTTTTGTGACAAAGTATTAGAATACGACAAACAATAAATTTTTCTTTTAG
>JAUNWC010000067.1 GCA_030540495.1 Bacteroidota bacterium | reverse complement strand
CTTAACTTATAGGAGCCTACGGCTCCAACCTATTACAACTTATGCTAACTTATAAGGAGGCAAGACCTCCAACCTATTCTAACCGGCTTTGCCCAATAAAACAGCCTGTGGCTGTAACCTATAAGAAACTTATAACTCAAAGGTAAAAGGCAGTAAATCATTTACACTTTTGAAGGATAGAATCTTTTCATCTTGGGTTAGTAGCATTATTTTTATATCTTGTTTGGAAATAAAGTTTTGAAATTCTGCCATTACCTGCCGACATGCTCCACAAGGAAAAGCAGTGGAAGTCTCGTTTTTTTCGTTTTTGGCAACTATAAATAGTGTTTGAGGTATTTCTTTCTTGGCTCCAACAGAAAAAAGAGCCACTCTTTCGGCACATAAGCCCGAAGGATAGGCAACATTTTCTTGATTGCAACCAACAAAGATTTTGCCCGATTTTGTCCTTATGGCGCAAGCAACTTTGAAATGAGAATAAGGCGAATAAGAATTTTTTAACTCTTCTTTTGCTTTGTCCATTAACTCTCTGTCTTGCAAAGACAAATCCTCTATTTGCAAAATATTATAATCTATGTTCAAAGTATGTTTTTCCATAATTTATAAGTTATCTTTATACCATTGCGTCAGCAAGTGTATGCCTTCCAATAATTCTACTCTGTGTCTCCAGCCCAAAGAATGTAACTTGCTAACATCTGTCAATTTTCTCGGAGTACCATCTGGATAACTTGCATCCCAAAGAATTTCTCCCTTATAGGAAAGTTCTTTTTTTATCATTTCCGACAAGTCCTTTATTGTTGTTTCTTTGCCCGTACCTATGTTGATATGGCAATTTCTTATCTGTTTTTCTCCTTGTGGGTAGGTATCTTTGAAATCTACATTTAGTAGTATATGCACACTTGCATCTGCCATATCCTCGCTCCAAAGAAATTCCCTCAACACCTTTCCACTTCCCCAAAGTTTTAGGTTGTTTTTCTCTATTCCATATTTTTTTAGAATTTCGCTTATTTCCTCTTTGGTGCTTTCTCCACTAATGTTTTCAACTTTTCTTTTATTCAAATCCTTTCTCAAAACTTCCCAATTATCTTCCATCAAGCACTTGGCAAGAAAAATCTTTCTAATCATAGCAGGCAAAACATGGGAGTTTTCTAAGTGAAAATTATCATTGTAACCATAAAGATTTGTAGGCATAACGGCAATATAATTACACCCATATTGCAAAGCAAAACTTTCACACATTTTCAAGCCCGCTATCTTTGCTATTGCGTATGGTTCGTTGGTATATTCTAAGGGGGAGGTAAGCAACTCTTCTTCTTTTATTGGTTGGGTAGCCATACGGGGATAAATACAAGTACTACCTAAGAAAAGAAGTTTTTTAACCCTATGAGAAAAACACTCTCCTATAACATTTTGTTGTATCTGCAAGTTGTTGTAAATAAAATCTGCTCTATAAAGAGAGTTTGCCATTATTCCACCCACAAAAGCGGCCGCCAATACTACTACTTCGGGCTTTTCTTTATCAAAAAACTCTCTAACTTTTGCTCTATCCATTAGGTCTAACTCTTTGTGAGTCTTTCCTATTAGATTATGAAAACCTCTTTGCCATAGATTTTGCCATATAGCAGAGCCCACAAGTCCTTTATGCCCGGCTATGTATATTTTTGTATTTTTCTCAAACATATTTGTACAGATATTTTTCTCTTATTGCAAAGTTACAACAAAAAGTTTAGTTCATAGTATTTGAGCAAAAAAACGATTTTGATTGGTAATATTAGAGAAAATAATATTACTTTTGCAATACCAAACTTCTAAGATAATGAGAGTAAATATCCATCAATTCAATTACAAAACAAAAGATTACGAACACAACACTTCACAGATAGAAGAAGCGTTAAAAGAAAGCAATGAAGATGTCCTAAATATCTTTTCGGAATTGGCTCTTTGTGGCTCACCTCTTTTTGATTCGGCTTTGTATAGTGATATTTATAAAGAGACTTCTCTTTGCGGAGAAAGATTGTTGCAGGGAAAGAAAAGTTTTATTGTTGGTACTATAGCCAAAGGAGAAGAAAACACAAGGTATAATGCTTTGGTCTTTGTAAATAAAGGAGAAGTAATGGGACTCTCTACCAAAAGAAATTTAGGAAGGTTTGACGAGAATTTCTCCATAGGCAACGGCATAGAAACAATAAAATATGAGGGAAAGAATTTGGCTTTTGGCTTTGTGGAAGATTTTGAAAACTTTGTTAAAAGGAAGGTACAAACTGATGTTGTTATACTGTGTTCCAATCAATTGTTTGACAAAGATGACAAGGACGAAAACATAAAAACCTTATCTTTCTATGCAAGACAAATGAAAACAAAAATCATTTATGTCAATCGTGTGGGAGGAGAGGGCTGTTTTATCTTCTCGGGCAGTAGTTTCGTTATGAACGAAAGAGGAGAAATTTGCGAAAAATTGTCAATGTTTGAGCAAGGCAATATATTTGTAGATTTGGACAATATAAAAGCAAAGGCTTTTGCCTCTCTTTGTTATGAGGAAAAGATTTTTAGGGCAGGAGTTTTGGGACTAAGAGACTATTTTCACAAGAACAATATAAACAAAGCGGTTATAGGACTTTCGGGAGGAGTAGATTCTGCAGTGGCAGTGGTTTTGGGAGCAGAGGCTTTGGGCAAGGAAAACATAACAGGTGTTTTAATGCCAAGCAAATACTCTTCTGAGCATAGCGTAAATGATGCCAAGAAGTCGGCAGAAAATCTTGGAATAAAATATATTACCATTACTATTGAAGATATTTTTGAGGCAAGTTTAAAAACTATGCAACCTATATTTGAAGGCACCGAACCAAACACAGCAGAAGAAAATTTGCAAGCCCGAGCACGTTGTATGATTATTATGGCTATATGCAACAAAATAGGAGCCGCCATGCTAAACACAAGCAACAAAAGTGAGAGTGCGGTAGGTTATGGAACACTTTATGGCGATGACTCGGGAGCAATATCTGTTTTGGGAGATTTATATAAAACAGATGTTTATAAACTGGCTCGCTGGATAAACAAAGACAAAGAAATAATTCCTCAGAACTCTATAGACAAAGCACCTTCGGCTGAATTAAGATTTGACCAAAAAGACTCTGATTCTCTACCCGAATATGATATTTTGGACAAAGTGTTGGTGGAGTATATAGATAATAAAACAGACTTTTCACAGTTAATAAAGAAAGGGTATGAGGAAAAACTTGTTATGCGTATTCTTCGTCTTATAAAAATAAACGAATGGAAACGACATCAAGAAGCACCCGCTTTACGTTATAGCAAAACTTGTTTTACAACAGATTATAAACAACCTATATCATAAAACAACCATGAGCGACAGCATAAAACACGAATGTGGCATAGCAATGCTACGATTGTTAAAACCTTTGGAATATTATCAGGAGAAATACGGCAATACTTGGGCTTTGAACCGTATGTATCTTTTAATGGAAAAACAGCACAATAGAGGACAAGACGGAGCAGGTTTTGCCTCTGTAAAGTTTGACACAGAGCCCGGCAAACAATATGTAGATATTTTCAAAAGTAACGACAAACAACCCATAGCGGATATTTTCAAAAATGTTTTTGAAGATTATAAGCAAATAGAAAAAGAAGACCATAGGAAAGTCAATGATATCAAATATTTAAAAGATAATGCAAGATTTTTTGGAGAGGTTTTTATGGGGCATCTTCGCTATGGTACTTTTGGAGGTAATTCTCTTGCAAGTTTACATCCTTTTCATAGAAAAAACAATTGGAAAACAAGGGATTTGTTAGTAGCAGGCAATTTCAATCTTACCAATATAGACGATATGCTCAACAAACTTATCTCTCTTGGGCAACATCCTGTAGATGTTTCGGATACAGCCATAGTGTTGGAGAAGATTGGCAAATTTTTGGACAGAGAGGTAGAAGAGTTGTTTAGAAAACACAAACTAAATCAAGAGTCTAACATACAAATCACAGAAAACATATCTAAGGAGATGGACTTGCAGAAGGTTTTGGCTTCTTCGGTAAAACATTTTGACGGAGGATATGTTATGTGTGGGCTTACTGGCAATGGTTATGCCTTTGCAGCAAGGGACGAAAATGGGATAAGACCTTGTTTCTGGTATAAAAACGAGGAAATTGTTGTGGTGGCATCTGAACGACCTGCTATAATGACAACCTTTGATGCCCCAATAGAAGAAGTTAAGGAACTTACACCCGGATGTGCTTTGATTATCAAAAGAGACGGCAGTGTTGTAGAGGAAAGGATAAAAGAAAGCCCAAATAAATACAAGGAATGTTCTTTTGAAAGAATTTATTTTTCTCGTGGTACGGACAAAGATATATATGAGGAACGAAAAACTTTGGGCGAAAAAATCTTCCCTCAAATACTTAAAGCCATAGATTATGATATAAAAAACACTGTTATCTCCTACATTCCAAACACGGCTTCTGTTGCTTTTCAAGGCTTGGCAAAGGCTTTTAACGACTATGTGGATAGTATAAGAAAGGAAAAAATTCTCTCCCTGAAAGGCAAGGCAACAAAGGAAGAATTGGAAGAAATCTTTGCCACCACCATAAGACGAGAATATATTGTGGTTAAGGACGTAAAGATGAGAACATTTATAACCCAAGACAATGAAAGAGATGATATGGTATCTCATGTTTATGACGTAACATACGGACAAATAAGAGAGGGCGTGGATAATCTTGTTGTAATAGACGATAGCATAGTAAGAGGAACAACTTTAAGGCAAAGCATACTATCTATTTTGGACAAATTAGGGCCAAAAAAAATAGTTGTTGCATCCTCCGCTCCTCAAATTAGATATCCCGATTGTTATGGTATAGATATGTCGCGTTTGGGTTATATGGTGGCTTTTAACGCTACAATAGAACTTTTGAAAGAAAGAGGTCAGCAAAACATTATAGAAGAGACATATAAACTTTGTAAAAGCCAAGAAAGTCTTCCTATTGAAATGGTGGTAAATTATGTTAAAAATATTTATAAACCTTTCTCAGCAGAGGAGATTTCAAATAAAATAGCCGAACTTATTACTCCTAAAAATTGCAAAGCAGAAATAGAAGTTGTTTATAATAGTTTGGAAAATTTACATGAGGCTTGTCCTAACCATACGGGCGATTGGTATTTCAGTGGCAACTACCCTACCTTTGGAGGTAACAAAGTGGTAAATACTGCATTTATCAATTGGTACGAGGGTAACAACAAACGCTCTTATTGATGCTAAGAAAAATACTTATCATATTATTATTTGTTTTTGGTTGTTTGGGATATTGTCAGGCTCAAAAAAACTCTGATAAAAACAATTTTGAACTTGCCAAACACTATATTAATATGGATAGGTATCAAGAGGCTTGTAAGTTGTTGGAGGATTTGATAGACAAGGAATTTAAGTCGGATTATTATAATGCTTTGTTCCTTGCTTACGAAAAGTTGGAAAAGGAAAAAGAGAAGGAAAAACTAATAAAACTTGCCATAAAAAAAAGTAAAGTAAATTATCAGTACTATATAGATTATGGTTTGTTGTATTACGCAAGGCAAGACAGCACCAAGGCAGATAAAATGTTTAATAAGGCTATCAATTCTCTAACAGCAAACAACACCAATATTTATTCTTGTGCATCATATTTTAGCAACAATAGATTGTATGACTATGCTCTAAAAACTTATCAGAAAGGAAGAATACTGCTCAAAGATGAAAACAAATATAGATACGAGATTAGTTTTATTCTGCAAATACAAGGCATGGAGAGTCAAATTATTGATGAGTATTTAGTTTTGTTGGAAAACAACCCAAAATACCTTAATAATATACAAGTAAATATCAATAGTCTCTTAGACAGAGACAAAGACGACAAACTTTTAACTCAACTGCATAATACTTTATTAGAAAAGGTAAAAGAAAACCCTAAGAACGAACAACTTTGTAGGCTTTACCTTTGGACTTTGATAAAAGAAAAAAAATACGAGCAGGCTTTTTTGCAAGCCAAAGCCATAAACTCACGTTTTGAGAACAATGAAGGAGGCAGTGTGTTTTCTTTTGGCGAAATTGCTATGAACAACCAAGAATATTCCTTTGCTCAAAAGGCTTTTGATGTAATTATAAATAACAATAACGACAACAATGCTTATTATACCAAAAGCGTAATAAATAAGGTTTATTGTTATTACAACGCATTCAAAGACCAAAACGACCATAGCAATAAAGACTTGGAAAATATGAATTTAGAGTTTGAAAAAGCGATAAATATTTTAGGAAAAAATTCCATTTCTGCTCCTGTTTTGCAAGAATATTCTCATTTTCTTGCTTATTACAAACATTCTTCTCAACAAGCCGTGGATATTTTGGATATTATCATAAATATGAACTCTCTTTCAGCCAAACAAAGAGCCTTAGCAAAGATAGACAGAGGAGATATTTACTTGATGGAAGGGGATGTTTGGGCAGCGAGTTTGGAATATTCTCAGGTTAGCAAAGACTTTAAAAACGAGCACGAGGGTAGCATAGCAAAATTTAAAAATGCAATGTTATCTTATTATGTAGGTGATTTTGAGTGGGCTTTATCTCAATTTTCTTCTTTGCGTTCTTCCACTTCCAAACTTATAGCCAACGATGCTATGGAATATTCCTTGCTTATAAAAGAAAATATGGACGAAGATTCTTCCTATAATGCATTGTCTTATTTTGCAAAAGCAGATTTTCTTTTTTTTCAAAAGAAAT
The DNA here is from genome assembly GCA_030540495.1 of Bacteroidota bacterium. Lineage (GTDB taxonomy): Bacteria > Bacteroidota > Bacteroidia > Bacteroidales > P3 > Scybalousia_A. Next base: position 727 of record JAUNWC010000067.1, on the reverse strand, counting down.
ATAACGAGGCAATGCAACAACTATCCATTATAGAAACTTCTTATTCTATTCACAATATTTTTGACGAAGTTTTGTATAAAAAAGGGCAAATAGCATACGAACAAAAAAATTATAATCAAGCAGATAGTTTATGGCAAACCTTGTTAATGAAATACCCATACGATATTATGGCAGACGATGCCTTATGGTCTTTGGCTCAAATGTATGAGAATATTTTTAGAGACAAGACAAAGGCTTTGGAGTTTTATCAAAGAATAATTATAGATTACCCATCTTCCTTATATGTTGCCCAAAGTAGAAAGAAAAACGAGGAACTTTCTAAATAATTTTTCAAAAAATATTTTTCTATGTTAGCATAGGTTGGAGGCAAAGCCTCCTATAAGTTAGCATGGGTTAGGATAGGTTGTTATAAGTTGTTATAGGTTATGATAGGAGGGCAAAGCCGTTACATTTTGTCATACGCTTATGCATCTCCTATCTCAACCTATGCTAACTTATAGGAGCCGTAGGCTCCAACCTATTATAACCTATAAAACAGGCTGAGGCTCTAACCTATAACAACCTAACAAAAAATTATTTACTTTTTTTTATAAAACTTTTTGTTTATATCAAAATATTTTATAAACTTGCAACGAATTATTATAATAAAATGAAAAACGAATATTAACAAGTAAAAAATCATAATGTTATGAAAAAAATCTTATTGTTTTCAATGCTTGCACTCTTT
>JAUNWC010000066.1 GCA_030540495.1 Bacteroidota bacterium | reverse complement strand
CAGGGGCAATATGAAGTATATTACTCTAAAGAAAGTAATAGTTATTCTTTCTCTACCCCTTATCATGTGATTACTAAATAGAGTTCTATAAAGCATATCTGCTTTCTTAAGATGTAAAATGTAATGAAAAATTTAAAGTGTTTCTGGAGCGTGCTGCTGTGTTTGGTTGTAGTTTCTTTTATAGGATGTTTTTCTTTGAAAATTGGTTTTTCGGAAACAAAAAAAGATATAAAAAACGCTTCTCAAATGGAGGGTTATGTATCTTTGACAGTAAAAGATTTAAAGGAAATTATACTTAAAGATACATCGCACTATAAATTTGTAATTCTTTATAGTAATAATTGCGGACCTTGTGTAAGAAATATGCTTGAGGTCTATCCGAAGATACTAAATAAGGTTGGTGATAAAGAGGTTAAGTGGTATTATATAATGGAATCAACAGCGGGAATAAAAGAGAACAAGAAATTATTGGAACGTGTTGGTTTGGAAAATATTACTAAATATTATTTGCGAGATGATGATGAACGTTTTAGCATTAGGAATTTTAATAGATTTAACAATATAGCAAATTATATTTTTGATACTAAGATTAAAGTTAATGATAATTGAGGCGTGCCAACAAGTTTTATTGTTAGCAAAGACAATAAATTAAAATTATCCTACTATGTTTATAAAGGAAACAAAATAAGAGTGCATGCAACGAATATGTATGAAATACTTGACAAGAATATAGAGCAGATAGATTTTAATAATATAGACTCCATATTTTTGAACTATGAACCTTTTTATAGTTTGAATTAGAGATAATCATGTGTAGTATATAGGCAGGTGAAAAGTTTTTCACCTGCTTATGTTTTTCTGGAACTGCCTGTCTTATTGGGCAAAGCACCCACAGGATGTTTTATTGGGCAAAGCCCTTATATTTTGTCATATGCTTATCGTCACCTATTACAACCTATAAAACAGGCTGTGCCTCCAACCTATGCTAACCTATAAATACCTATTTCTAAACCTACAAAAAAGCATAGCAAACTTTTAAAACAGTTTGCTATGCTTTCTTTTATTTATAATTCTCTTTTTTTACAACTTAACCAAACCAGCAAATCCCATAAATGCCATAGCAAGTATTCCAGCGGATATCAAAGAAATAGGTGCGCCTTTCATTCCTTTTGGCATATCCATCAAATCCAAATGCTCTCTTATTCCTGCAAAAATAATCAAAGCAAGGGTAAAACCTATTGCCATAGAGAAACTATACATAAGACCCGGCAAAAGAGCAAACTCCTTTTGAATGACCACTATTGCTACTCCCAAAACTGCACAGTTGGTAGTAATAAGAGGAAGAAAAACTCCCAAAGACTGATAAAGGGCTGGAGAAATCTTCTTTAAAACTATCTCAACCATTTGCACCAAAGCCGCTATTACGAGAATAAACATTATGGTTTGCAAAAATTCAAGGTGCAAAGGAATAAGTAAATAGTATTGTATAGGAAAGGTAACCAAAGTAGCCAAAGTCATAACAAATACAACAGCCAAACCCATACCAGTTGCTGTGCTAACCTTATTGGAAACGCCAAGAAAAGGACATATTCCCAAAAATTGACTTAAAACCACATTGCTTACAAAAACTGCAAAAACAAAAATCTTTAAATACTCCATAAGTTCATATATTTTTAGATTGCAAAGTTAGTAAAATAAAATAAACTCTTATCTTTTATTTGCATATTTTTTTGCCATTTGAATAAATTTTCATAATATTGCAAAATAAATATTTGAACAACAAATGCAGATAATAGATAGAAAAATATAAACAATAAATATAAGGAGAGTAGTTATGTTTTCAAAAGATACTTACGTAAAAAGGCGTCAACAATTAGCCTGTGATGTGGAAAGTGGTTTAATACTTGTAGTTGGCAATACCGATGTATCGTTCAACTATCCTGCAAATCAATATTCATTTCGTCAAGATAGTACTTTTCGTTATTTCTTTGGTTACGATATACAAGGCTTAGTGGGAGTTATAGACATAGATAACAAAGAAGAATATTTGTTTGGCGAAGAGGTAGATATGGCAGATATTATTTGGACTGGTCCAATACCTTCTCTTAGCGAAAGAGCCTCAGAAATAGGAGTAAAAAATTCTGGTACCATCAAAGACCTTAGAAACCTTATGGACAAGGCTGTTTTTGAGAAAAGAAAATTGCATTTTGTTCCTCCTTACAGAGCAGAAACCGTGGAATTTATTGCCGATATTCTTCATTTGGATTATAGGTATATACAAGCATATGTTTCCAAAGAATTAATAGCGGCTTGTGTTAAGCAACGTTCTATAAAATCTGAGCAAGAAATTGTTGAGATAGAGAAAGCCATAGATAACGCTTACATTATGCATACTACCATGATGCATATGGCAAGAAACGAAGGTACTTATGAATATCAAATAGCGGGTACTATGGAAGGTATTGCTCTTGCTGGAGGTGGTCCGGTTTCTTTCCCTATCATACTAACCACACATGGAGAAATACTTCATGGTCACGACCATTCTTTGCAAATCAAAAAAGGAAGAATGATTGTTTCTGATGCAGGTTGCGAAAATCCTATGGGATATTGCTCAGATATTACTCGTTCTGTACCCGTGGGCGGCAAATTTGACGCAAGACAAAAAGCGATTTATGAGGCTGTACTTTCTGCACAACTATTGGTGCTAAATCTTTGCAAACCAAATGTAAAATATTCAGACATTCATCTTGCCGCTGTGGAAAGATTGGGAGAAGGATTAAAGTCCTTGGGCTTGATGAAAGGAGATATAAAAGAGGCTGTAAGACAAGGTGCTATGGCTATGTTTATGCCTCACGGCTTAGGACATATGATGGGCTTGGATGTTCATGATATGGAAAATTATGGTGAAAACTATGTAGGTTATGATAAGAAAAACGTTCGTTCTTCTCAGTTTGGCTTATCTTCTTTGCGTTTGGGAAGAGAACTGCAAGAGGGCTTTGTTATAACAGACGAGCCAGGATGTTATTTCATACCTGCACTTATAAACCAATGGAGAGCCGAAAAGAAATGCATTGACTTTATTAACTACGAAGAGGTTGAGAAATTTAAAGACTTTGGAGGTATAAGAATAGAGGACGATGTATTGATAACCAAAGACGGATGCAGAGTTTTGGGCAAACCTATTCCAAAAACCGTAGCCGAAGTGGAAAAAGAAATGGAAGCATAGCACAGAAAAACTCAATTGTTTTTTTACTTACCTGTATAGAAATGAAATACATTATATATATGTTGTTATTGGGCGTGAGTTTAATTTCTCACGCTCAATATGTTTGGGAAAATAGAGCCTACTCTCCTTTGATAAAAACAGTTACATTGGAGCAACAAGGCAACCTTATGTCAGAGCCTGTCTTGTATCTTAATTCAAGTCAAAAACTTCTCTTGCAATTTGACGAACTCTCAGAAGAAACTCAAAACTATGAATACACCATAGTACATTGTAATGCAGATTGGACAGAGAGTGAATTGGATGTTATGTTATATTTGGAGGGATTTGAGGTACAACCAATAGAGAATTTTAACAATTCTTTCAATACCATACAAAGATATGTACATTATTCTCAAACAATACCTTCTTCTAATATGAAGATAACCAAATCGGGCAACTATATTATTAAAGTATTTTTAGCAGGTAGGGAAGATGACCTTGTACTTACTCGGCGTTTTTATTGTGTGGATGACCAAACCAATATAAAAACAGAAATACGCCCTTCCTCCCTAACATCTTTGCAACAAACCACGCAAGAAGTAAATGTAAAAGTAGGAGCAAAGGGTATGAGATTTTTTTCTGAACCCGAAAAATATATGCAAGTTATTGTTCAGCAAAATGGACGAGAAGACAACAAAAGACGCCTACGTTTGAGAGGAAATAGCGGAGCAGATATTGATTTTTCCTTTGATGAAAGCAATCAGTTCCTTGGAGGTAATGAATTTAGAAATTTTGATATAACCTCTTTGCGTAACAAAAGCAATTATGTAGAGCGTTTGGATTTTTATGATAATCAAAACATTGCTATACTAAGAGCAGAGAGAATAAAGAAATCTTTTGCCTATTCCACCGAAAAGGATATTAACGGCAAATTTTATATAAGAAATGAATACCAAGAGGATAGAAATACAAGTAGCGACTATGTATGGGTATATTTTTCTCTTCCTTTACCTTATACCTTAGAGGGTAACTATTATGTTGTAGGCGACTTGTCTGACTGGCGAATGAACGAGCAAAATAAATTTGAATACCAAGACGGAAAATACTTAGCCACTTTGTATCTAAAACAAGGGTATTATAATTATCAGATACTTTTTTTGCCAAACTTTCTTTCCGAAGGCTCTACAAAAGAAGTAGAGGGCAATCATTATGAGACCAACAATGCTTATAAGGTGTTTGTCTATTATCGCAATTTTTCTGACAACTATGACGAACTTATTGGCTATACACTTGTAAATAAATCTTAAAAACTTCTTTAACAACTATTGTATTTTTATGGCACAAGCAAAAATCATAAGAAGTAAAGCACCTTTGCGTTTGGGACTTGCCGGAGGTGGTACTGATGTTTCTCCTTATAGCGATATATACGGAGGAGTGGTGTTAAACGCAACCATAGATCTCTATGCACACTGTACCATAGAAAAGACCAATAACAACAAAATAGAAATCTATGCGGCAGATATTGACCAAAGAGAAATTCTTCCCGTGCAAAAACAACTGCCTATAAATGGCATACTTTCTTTGGGAAAAGGTGTTTATAATAGAATAATAAAAGATTTTAATTTGCCTGCTTTTTCCTTTAAAATGACAACATATTCCGATGCTCCTGCAGGCTCTGGCTTAGGGTCTTCTTCTACTATGGTAGTTTGCATACTAAAAGCCTTTATAGAGATGTTGTCTTTACCTATGGGCGATTATGAAACAGCACGTTTGGCATACGAAATAGAGCGTTTGGATTTGTTGCTTGCCGGAGGCAAACAAGACCAATATGCAGCCACGTTTGGAGGATTTAACTATATGGAATTTAGGCCAAATGATGTGGTTATAGTCAATCCTTTGAAAATCAAACGTTGGATAAAAGACGAATTAGAAGCCTCTATGCTAATATACTATACGGGAGCATCTCGCTCTTCGGCTCAAATAATAGATGAACAGAAAAACAATACCAAACAAGGAAACAGCAAAACAATAGAATCTCTTCACAAAATAAAACAAAGTGCAGAGGATATGAAACAAAGTCTTTTGAGTGGCGATATTATAGGTTTTGCAAACATAATCAAAAAAGGCTGGGAAGAAAAAAAACGCTTGGCAAAAAGTATTTCAAACAGCAAGATAGACAACATAGTAGAATTGGCTTATAACAATGGTGCATTGGCGGCAAAGGTTTCAGGAGCAGGAGGTGGAGGTTTTATTACCCTTGTAGTTCAACCCGAAAATAAATATAATCTTATGCAAGCCTTAGATAAAATGGGGGGCAAATGCATTCCTTTTCAATTTACAGAGGATGGACCTCACGGCTGGACAATCTACTAATAAAACAAAGAAAACTATCAAAAATCTTTTCTAAAAAAATGGAAGCAATAATATTGGCGGGAGGCTTGGGTACTCGTTTGAGAAGTGAGGTGAGCGACCGACCTAAATGTATGGCAGAAATAAACAAACAACCTTTTCTTTACTATTGGTTAAAGTATTTGGAGAAATATGATATTAGCAAAGTGGTCTTGTCTTTGGGATATATGGCAGAGGTTGTTGTATCTTGGATAAAAGAGAATAGACAGAATTTTGGATTTACAATAGATTATACCATAGAAAATGAGCCACTTGGCACAGGTGGAGCATTACGATTTGCCACAGAAAAGACTGCTAACAATGATATTCTTGTTCTCAATGGAGATTCTATTTTTATGATAGATTTTGATAATCTTTACCAAAGATATTTACAAACAGAGGCATGTATAGTTTTGGCATTAAAGGAAATGAAAGATTTTGACAGATATGGCAGTGTGATAGTAGATAAGATAGGAAACATAACTTCTTTTGAGGAAAAAAAGTTTTGTAAGCAAGGACTTATAAATTGTGGTATATATCTGATAAACAAAGAAAAAACCAACCTTAATAACTATCCAAATAAATTCTCCTTTGAGAAAGAAGTGTTGCAAAAACGTAAGGACATTTTTGGTTTTGCTTACGAGGATTATTTCATAGACATAGGCATACCCGAAGACTACCACAAAGCACAAAGAGAAATAGCAAACAAAATCTTATAAGGATTTGACTATATATTTTGCAATTTTTTCTGATGTTCCCGCCGAGCCCAAAAGGTTGTCAAGCGCTCTATAATCCTCTTGCATTTGAGCAATATAATCTTTGTTGTAAAGTAGTTTTTCAAGCTCTTGCAAAAGAGAATTTTCATTGCACTCGTTTTGCAAAAGTTCCCTCACAACTTCTTTTTTCATTATTATATTTACCAAAGAAATATGTTTTATCTTAACTATGTAAGTTGCAATAAAATAAGACAAAAAGTTGGCTTTGTAGCACACCATTTGAGGAACGTTGAAAAGGGCAGTTTCCAAAGTTGCAGTACCAGAGCAAACAATGGCAAACGAAGATACATTTAGCAAATTATACGTATTGTTGAAAACTATCTTTATCTCCCTGTTTCCCAAAATTTTTCTATAAAAATCTTCCTTAAAAGTATTTACTCCTGCTATAACAAAATCAAACTTATCTTTGTATTTATCAAAAAGTTTGATTTGCTCGGGCAACATTTTTTTTATTTCTTGACTTCTACTACCCGGCAACAATGCCACTATGGGTTTATCTCCACTATTTAGTTGCTCCAAAAATTGTTGCTTATTCTCCTCTCTTTGCTTAAATTCCGATATCTCGTCCAAAAGAGGATTGCCATAATATTCTACTTCTATATTATGTTTTTTATAAAAATCTTTCTCAAAAGGCAGGATTACAAAAAGTTTGTCTATTACTTTTCTTATGGTTTTTACTCTATTTTTTTTCCATGCCCAAACCTGAGGAGAAACATAGTAAAAAACTTTGATATTGTGTTTGTGAGCAAATTTTGCTATTCTTAAATTAAACCCCGGATAATCGGTAAGAATCACAGCATCAGGTTTATAGGAGAGTATATCTTGTTTGCAAAAAGAAAGGTTGCCAAGTACTGTTTTCAAATGCATAGCAACCTCAACAAAGCCCATATAAGCCAAATCTTTGATATGACGAACCAAAGTCGTTCCCTCCTTTTTCATATCCTCACCACCAAAACCACGAAATTCAGCCTTAGCATCCTCTTTTTTTATATTTCTGATAACCAATGCTGTATGCTTATCACCCGACACCTCTCCTGCTATAACATAATATTTCATAAACCACTACTCTTTTAATAACAAAGTTTATAACGATTTTATCGCAAATAAATTATTTTTTCAAAACAAGAGAAGAATTTGAAAAAATGATTGCAAATAATG
>JAUNWC010000065.1 GCA_030540495.1 Bacteroidota bacterium | reverse complement strand
GGAGACGCTTAAGCGTATTACAAAAAGTAGTGGCTTTGCCCTATAAAACACCCTGAGGGAGCTTTGCCCTCCTATCATAACTTATAACAACCTATGCTAACCTATAACAACTTATAAAACCGGCTTAGCCTGTAACCTATCAACCGGCTTTGCCCTATAAAACAGGCTTCGCCTGTTAGATTTGGAATTTTACTCCAAAGATTGTCCAGCGTCCGGGTTGAGGTATATTGCCTATCTCGTAATATTCTTTGTCAAAAATATTTGTTATGCTTAGATAAACATTTATCATAGAATTAAGACTATAATCCAAGTTTGCGTCCATAGTAAAAAATGGTCTATAATCTTTGTATTCTCCTGCATTATTGTTTTGATAGGAAACGTATTGTCCTTCTCTTACGCAATATTTTCCCAATAGGTTAAGCCTGAAATCTTTGGCAAAAGGCATAGAAAGATTGGCCGATATCTTATGTTTGAGATAGTTGAAAACATATTGAGAAATATAGTTTGTTTTGGCTTTATCTGTTTGGAGATAGGAATAAGCAAACATCAAAGTAGAGTTTTCTGACAAAATATCTATAAATTCACTCAAAAATATTTTTGTAGAGAAGTCAAAACCATACTTGTTTAGTTCGTTAATATTTCTACTTTGCCATATTCCTTCGCTCTCTGTTTCTTGCATCCAATCAATAAGGTCTTTGCCTTGTGTATAAAAAACGGAAAAATCGGCTAAGAAATAGCGATTGCGATATTTTAAGCCTCCTTCGTATGAAGAGGATTTTTCTTGTTTTAATTCGGGGTTTGATTTGTGTATAGCATCCGAATAATATAACTCCGTATAAGAAGGCAAACGCGAGGCAGAGGTAAAGCAGGCGTAAATATCAAAATGTGAGGAAAATCTATAAGACAAATTTAAGGAAGGATAAAGGTTAAAATCCTCCTGCTCTATCATGGTATTATAGAAAGACAAAAGCCCAAGTGTTGCTACAAAACCTTTGTAAGCATAGTTACCTTGTAGAAAATAAGATATGTTTAACCTTTGTTTGTAGTGGTCAAAATAATCTCCGTGCATAATGTTGGTTTTTTCGCCGAGCGTATTGCTAAGCACGTCTTCGTATCTTAGGTCTGTGCCAAAGTTTAGAGAGAAATTATTTTTGTAATATTGAAAATCCAAATTTGTTCCTATTACGTTGCTATTATGGTGGTTGTGTCCTATCTCAGAGCCTTTTATCAGTTCATAATCATCTGTATGAAGATTGTAATAAGCTGAGGGAATAAATTTTAGATTATTGGAAAATAAATCAAAATACCCTTTAAAAGAAGCCAAAAATGAAGAGGTTTTGTCGTGTTGGTTGGGGTATTTGGCAGAATAAAAGGTGTTTGCATCATAGTCTTTGTAGTTGTATCCAAGCAAGAAGTCTATTTTATTGTTGTTCTTTAGATTTGTTCTGTTGCGATACAAGAGATTATAAACATCGTATGCAGAATTTTTTATATATCCGTTGGAGGTTTTGTAACCTATGGACAGGGAATTGGAAGTATTTTTTATTTGTTTGGAAATGCTGTTTTCTATGTTTGCAAATCCGTGCTGTCCTATTTCTGATTGGGAATAAAAGCCGTTGGGTTGATTTTTCTTTGTTATTATGTTTATACCGCCCGAAAGTGCAGAGGCTCCATAAATTATTGCAGAAGGACCTTTGAGAATTTCTATTCTTTCTATATCGGAGAGGTTAATGGGAATATCCATTGAATAATGACCTGTTTGTGGGTTGGAAACGTTGATGCCGTCAATTAATATGGCTGTTTGGTCAAAATTGCCACCTCTTAGAGAAACATCCGATTGAACTCCGTGCCTGCCTCTTGTTTGCATATCCACAGAGGCTATGGTGGATAAGAGTTCTTCTACACTCTGAACCTTGAGGTTGGATATATCTTGATTGGTTATAACGGTAACATTTTTACCAACCTGATTGATGGGCAGGAGCGTGGAGTCTTGTACTACAATCTCCTCCAAAGTCTTTTCTTTCAATGTAGATTCGTATGAAAGAGTGGTGTTGTTTTGTGATTTTGATACATTGGAAAAGGTAAGCGTCATAATGGACACTACTCCAATGGTTACTGCCTTGTGCATAGAATTGTATGCACTGTAAGATTTTCGTCCAAAGCGTTTGAAACGAAAAATTTTGATTTTGAAACTCAGTTTCTTTTTCATTTTTTTATTGTTATTTAATTAAAAAATAAATTTAACCATAGAAAAACGTTTCTATGCTTATTTTATTGCAAAAATAGTTGGTGGCAAGTAACAACAAGACAAGAAAATTACTCTTTTATTTTTCTTTTGAGTATCGGGTTTGTACTCGTATTGATTCTTGATGAATAAGGGTATATATTTCCTTAATAAAATCTTCGCTTAGTTCATAGTCTTTGCCTTGTTGTATCATATTATTAAGTACTTCTTGCCAACGACTGAGTTGAAAAACACTCATATTGTTTTCTAATTTTATTTTGGCTATTTTTTTACTCATCTGCATTCTTTCGCCTAATAAGGCACAGAGTTTTTGGTCTATATCGTTGATTTCTTGTCTATAGAGTGTTAGGCTCTCGTTTTTTTTCTCTAAAAGAGAGGGAAAGGAAAGTTGAGCGATAAAGTCTTTTAGAGTAGAGGAATATAATTGTTGTGATTTATCAGTTTGTGCTTGTGGTGGGTTTGGGTGAGTTTCTATCATAAGTCCGTCAAAACCAATACTTAAAGCACATTGAGATATTTCTTTGACCAATTCTCTTTTGCCCGCAATATGGCTTGGGTCACAGATTATTTTTAAATCTTTTCTCAATCGTTTCAACTCCAAAGGTATTCTCCAATCGGGGCTTTGTCTATATATGCCGTTGTTTCCTAACTCAAAACCTCTGTGTATGGCAATCAAATCCTCACAGCCTGCTTTTTCTATGCGTTCCAAACTGCCCAACCATGTACTTACGTTAGGTATTGGAGGATTTTTAACTAAAACGGAAATATCCTTTATTCCTTGCAAACTATTTGCTATTTCTTGTACAGAGAAAGGATTTGCGCAAGTTCTTGCTCCTATCCATATGGCATCAATACCATATTTCAAGCATAATTCTAAATGATAAGGTGAGGCTACTTCTGTGCATACTTTAAGAGGAAATTGTTCTTTGATTTCTTTTAGCCACAATAAGCCCTCTTCTCCTATGCCCTCAAAACTATTTGGACGTGTTCTTGGTTTCCATATACCTGCTCTAAACCAGCCAACACCTGCTTTTGCTACATCATTGGCACAAACCTGCATCTGAGAGTAAGATTCTGCACTGCAAGGACCACAGATAATAATAGGTTTAGTTGAGGCAGATAGATATTCTTTCATTAAGACTTGTACTAAAAATGTCCATAGTCATAGAATAATCCACTATGGCATCTAAAACATCTTTGCTTGGCTCTTCTTTTCTATCAAAAGCCTTTGCCAAGTCTTTTTCCCATAAAACAAAAAGATTATAATACTTTTCCATACATTCATACTTTTTTACAAATTCTTGCTTATATAACGTTATTGTTTTGTTTTTATTATACACAAGAAGGTGTAAAAAAGTATGAAATCTTTATTTTATTTTTTATTTTGTTTATCTTAATGGTTTAGAATGAACTGGTTATGGTCATAAACAAGCCGTTGGAAGCAGGTACTTCTCTACAAACACCTCCTATACAAAGTATTCCTTGTCGTTGTTTGCCATAGGAGATTTGTACTCGGGTAGTATTTATAGTACAACCTGCGGCAATAGAATAATAATGTACCTTATCGCCTTGCTCTGTGCCGTAATTCCATTGGTCTGAAAGTGCAAAGAAGTATCTTCCTTTCAAGTTATACTCTGCAGCAAGTTGCAACCAATCGCCTTTTGCAAATTCATCATAGTCTTGTTTGGTGGTAAGCCATTGCAACTCACCTTTCAAAGAATTGCGGGAGGCAAATCTATATATACCCTCTGCCACAAATATATGTGCATAAATAAGAGGGTTGCCTGGATGTCCGTATGCTATAGGGTTAAATTCTTGATAAGCATACATAAAGTTCATTTTATAAGAAGGAGAAAACTTTTTGCTTATCTCAAGGTTTATTTCTTGAAAATATTTTTCATCTCCTTTTTTAAAGAAACTGCTTTCGTATCCCAAAGTTCCTTTTTCATTTAGTTCATAGCCCTCTATTGCACTTTTATCTATGGAAGAGACGTATGAATAATTTAGTTTTACGTCCGTTCCATACTTACCTCCTAAGAAAGTTCCTTTTTTTATCTTATACATTACATCGGCTTGAAAGCCCATTTCTCCCTCCAACTGAGTTGCATAGGAATACATGGACATAAGTGAATAGGAATGTTGTTTGGTTATGGCAGGCAAGTAGTTAATATTAAGCATATTTCCCTGTTGAGTTCTTTTGGACTTAAAGGACATATTGTCTATTCTTTTGCCCTCCAATCTTATGGCAAATCCTTTAATGCTATAGTCGGCTGCAAGCAAAAGAGCATTACCCTTATGATAAATATAATTATTCATTGCATTAGGGTCTTGTCCTTTTTGAGCAAACTCTCCTTGTAGATTAAAATTCTTGTAACCAAAGTTCATTCTCAGAGCGCCTGCTCCAATGTTCTCGGGTATGTTTAGTTGATAGGTGGCTTCGTCTATGGTGATATGTTCTGTTGCTGCTTTTTCGTAAACGGATACAAAACTTCCGCCCAAACTTATTCTAAAATCAGAAGTAGCAAAAGAAGGTATCATTTCATTAAAAGATATTTCTGCATCGGCTCCTCTTACCAATCCGTTATCGGTTTGCCAAATGTCCTCCCAGTAATATCTTTGTTTGCCAACAACACCTTTGATTATTAGTCCGTTCAAAGGCTTGGCTACTATACGCAAACCGTCCATAGCGTTGTCTAAGCCTAAATTTCTTTCTTCGTATGAACGAAAAACAAGCCCGTTGCCAAACTGCTCATAGTAGTTACCAACCGTAACCTCAAGAAAATCTTTCTTATAGGTGGCAAATCTAAATGGAATGCCCGCTCCTTTATACTCATTATCAAAGCCAAGAATAGGATTCAGATAAGCCTCGTATCTAAAACCGGCAGTAAAATTATCGGTGGAATAAAGAATGTTAGCAAAAGCATTTACTCTCATTTTGTCTTCCAAAGATTTGGCACCTATGGTGCTATCTGCTTTGGAGGCTTGTATATCTGTTTGAAAATTACCTGTAACCTTACCGCCAAATATTCCTTGTGCTTGTATGGACAGACACAGAAGGACAGAACTTGCAAGCAATATTATCTTTTTCATTAGTTTTTGCTGTTTTATTTAGACAGTTCTATGTATTTTTTTATAAGATTTTCCTCGTCTCCCTCTGCATAGCCAGCATGTTGCCAAAGGATATCACCATTTGCCCCTACAATAAAAGTATGAGGAGGGTTATTGACACCCATAGCGCGTTTGAAATCAGAGTTTTCGTCTATAAATACCTCATAGGTCCATTCTTGTGAAGTAACCAAAGGTTTTACCTTGCCCTTAGTACGAGTATCATCTAAGGAAATAGCATAGATTTTTATGCCAGTCTCTTTTTGCCAATCCTCATAAAGTTCTGCAATGGCAGACAATTCTTGCAAACAAGGATGACACCAAGTAGCCCAAAAACAAATTACGTATGGCTTTCCCTCATTAGAAAAGGAAGAAGTATTTACCACCTTAGAATCTACGTCTTTAATATTAGTACTTGAAATTTTAGCATTCTGTGCATTTAGCGTTGCTATGCCTAAGCATAAGACAATTAACAAAAATATTTTCTTCATGGTCTTTAAAATTTTTAATAGTTTATATATTTCGTTCTGTTAAGTATTCTACCAATTTGGTCAAACTTGTTGAATAAACGTTCGTAGGAAAATGGGAGGCAATGTTTCTTGCCTTTTGGTTATAATATTCCACGTCTTTTTGCGCTCGCTCTACGGCTCCACTTAAACTTATTCTTTCTATCACATTCTCTATTTGTCTTTCTTCTTTTTTGTCCGAATAAAGAAAACTTAAAGTCTCTTCCCTTTCTTTTTTGTCTATAGATTCCATATAATAAATAAAAGGTAAGGTCATTTTCTTTTCTCTTATATCGGCTCCCTTTTCTTTGCCTGTATTGTCCAAATAGTCCAACAAATCGTCTTTTATTTGAAAAGCCATACCAATAGAGTGACCAAACTCTTGCATTACTTTCATATCAATTTCTTTGCTACCACAAGATAAAGCACCACACATTACCGAAGCCTCTATGAGAGAAGCCGTTTTTTCGTATATGATTTTTAAATACCTGTCTATTGTACCGTTTTTTGTATTTGTTGCTTCCATTTCTCTGATTTCTCCCTTTGGCAAATCCATAGCAATTTTGGCATAAACGGGCATAAGGTTAAAGTCTTCCTTTGTTTCAATTAAGGAGAGTGCTTTGCCATAAAGATAATCTCCCACAAGGACGGAGGCTCTATTGTCCCATATAGCATTAAGGGTTTTTTCGTTTCTACGATACAAACTTTCGTCTATAACATCATCGTGTAACAAAGAAGCGGTGTGTAATAATTCTATTATAACCGCTGCTCGTGTGGTTTGTACGTTGATTTGAGCAAAACTTGCCGCAACAAGCAATGTAAGCATAGGACGTATTCTCTTGCCTTTAAGAGTGGAAAGATAAGAAAGCATGCTACCCAACGCTGATTTTTCTTGCAAAAAAGCATCGGAAAACATTTTCTCAAAGTCATTTAAGTCTTTGTGTATGCAGGTAGTTATCTCTTCTATTTTTGTCATTAGCAGTTTTTTTAACGGTGCAAAGGTACAAATATTTAATTAAAATTCTAAACATTAGAACGATTTTTTAATTTTTTTTGTATCAAAATGGCTTAGTTTTTGATTTTCTTTTTTAAAAAAAGTAAAATAATTTGAAAATTTTTTGCTTGGTATTCATATTTGTAGTATTTTTGCAAAAAGTATTATTTAAAAATGTTTTATAAGGTTATGAAGAGATTATACGTTTTATGTACATTATTGTTAAGTATCTTTGTTGTTAATGCTCAGGTATTTAAGTTGTCTTATGTAACACCAGATGAAAACGAAGTAGAATTTACCGACGTGGTTAATTTATTGGTTAGCCCTGAGGAAAGTATGAATATAACTTTCATACATTTTGAGAATATTTCTGGCGAAGACCTTAGTTACAAAATACAATTGACAGACGAGGATATTAATGGAGGAAGAGATGCGGTTGTAATGATGTGTTTTGATGGGCAGTGCCTTGCTCCTACAACAAAAGTTTCTGAAGTTAAAACCATTGTTGCAGGCGACAAGATGACCAACTTTGATTTGCAATATCAGTATAGCAGTACGGATGTTTCCAAACTTACCGTTAATTTCTTGTCAGAAGAGGATGAAGTTTTGCAGTCGTTTAAAGTTACTTATAGCGAGCGTTTGGACCAAGTATCCCTTGATAGAGTATATAAGGGAGTTTATTTGGTTTTTTCGGCTTCTCATA
>JAUNWC010000064.1 GCA_030540495.1 Bacteroidota bacterium | reverse complement strand
ATAGGTTAGCATAGGAAGGCAAAGCCGTTATTTTTTTGTTATACGCTTATGCGTCCTCCTATTACAACCTATTATAACTTATGCTAACTTATCCCAACCTATAAAAAGGCTTTGCCTCCAACCTATGCTAACCTATAAGGAGGCTTTGTCCCCAACCTAACAACCGGCTTTGCCCAATAAAACAGCCTGAGGCTGCAGGCTGTGGCTGCTGTTAGAATAGACTTCCTTGTACTTTATCGTCATCTTCTTCCAAAAAGTCTGTTGCGGAATATTCCATAAGGGGTTTATTTTCTTCTATTTGAGTAGTTCCTTCATTGTTTTCTTTCTCTACAACACTTTCCTGCTCCGGTTCGCTATAAGGCAAGGGTTCCAATATTTTTATTTTTACCTTACTTTCCTTGCTTATTTTCTTTCCTTTTGCCCTATACTTAACAGTATCTATTTGCTCGGCTATGTTTATTTGCTCGCCATTTATTTCTATTATTGGCAACCAATCGTTTATGCAATAAAGAACTTCTGCTTTTTTCTCCTCTACAAAAGGTATTCTGCTTTGAGTAATAGGCTCGGGAATAAAACGTTTGATATAAGTTGTCTTTGTTTCTAACTCTTTGTATATTATGGTAATAGGTTTGTTTGGGTTATATTTTTCTATTATCAAAGTATTGTCCTCAAAATGCAAAGACAAATTTGCCTCTACTATTCTGTACCATCCGTCAGTATTAACCAAAAGTAGTTTATCATTTGCTCCAAATTCGCCCAACAAAATTCCTCTTTCCTCTGAATTTAGTTTCATAACAGAGTCGTCTAACCAAATTTTGCGAGCGGCAAGAGTGGAAACTCCTCCTGATTTCAATCCCACACTTCTTACTGGGTTGTTATTCACTATATTGCCTCTTGCTCCTCTGTTCTTTATATCCAACTCTGCAAAGTCATAAACAAAATTTGTCTTTCTCATTCTTGGGCTGACTTTTAGATGTACGGTAACTTTCTCTGCCTCTCCGTTGGAATTAGCCGAGAAATAGAGTAGGGTTGAGCCACTAATTCCTTGTGTAAAATCGTATTCCTTATCTCTGATAACTCCCGTAACGGCACAACGTTTGGCAAAACAACGACCAAAAGGTCCATTGTTATACATCATATTATAAATTGTCCTTTCGTCATTGCGTCTAAACAAAGCGATATAAATAACATTTTTGCCCACAAAGTCTTTTTCTGCTACTTTCTTTACAGAATATTTTCCGTCCTTATGCACCACTATTATTTCATCCAAGGTGGAGCAATCGCAAACATATTTTGCATTTTCATCGTTTTTTAACTTATATCCTGCAAATCCATCCTTATAATTACAATATAATTTTTCTGTTGCCACCGCCGCCGCAACCACTTCTATTCTATCAAAATCTCTTATCTCTGTCTTTCTCTCTCTTCCTTTGCCATATTTATCTTTTAGGTGCTTAAACCAACGTATTGCATAGTCTATTATATGCTCCAAATTGTTTTTCACCTCCTCCATTTCAGCCTCTATGCTTTCAAGGTCTTTGTTTGCTTTGTCGGCATTGTACTTTGATATTCTGTCTATTGGAATTTTTCTCAAATGCAAAACATCTTCCAAAGTAACCTCTCTAATCAATTGTTTGACAAAAGGTTCCAAGCCCTTAAAGATGGTTTCGTTTATTTGCTCATCGGTGGTACAAGGTTTGATATCCTCATATATTTCGTTCTCTATAAATATGCGTTCCAAAGAAATCCACTGCCATTTTTCCCTTAATTCATTAAGTTGCAATTCCAATTCCTTTCTAAGCAAATCCACAGTTTGTTGTGTGTTTTTTCTTAGAATTTCGCTTATAGGAAGAAAGGCAGGTTTTTTGTTTTCGTCTATAACACAAGAGTTTGGAGAAATACTTATCTGACAATCTGTAAAAGCATACAAGGCATCTATTGTTTGGTCTATGGAAGCATCGTTTGGCAAATGTATTCTTATTTCAACGTTGCTGGCTGTGTTGTTTTCTATTTTTTTGATTTTCAGTTGTCCTTTTTCTGTTGCCTTTGCTATGGAGTCTATAATGGAGTCACTTGTGGTAGAATAAGGTATTTCGGTTATTACCAATGTTTTTTTGTCCTCTTGGGTCATTTTGGCTCTTATAAGTATTTTTCCTCCTCTTACTCCATCGTTGTATTTACTTACGTCCATAAGCCCGCCTGTTTGAAAATCAGGATAGATAACAAAGTTCTTGCCTTGCAATATGGATATAGAAGCGTCTAAAAGTTCGTTGAAATTATGTGGCAAGATTTCGCAAGCAAGCCCTACCGCTATTCCTTTGGCTCCTTGTGCCAAAAGCAAAGGAAATTTTATTGGAAGAGTGTCAGGTTCTTGATTTCTGCCATCATAGGAAGGGTGAAATGTAGTAGTTTTATAGTTGAAAGCCACCTCAAGAGCAAACTTGCTCAAACGAGCCTCTATGTATCGAGGTGCCGCCGCAGAGTCTCCTGTTAGAATATTTCCCCAGTTGCCTTGAGTGTCTATCATAATTTCTTTTTGCCCAAGTTGTACTGTTGCTCCATAAATAGAAGAATCGCCGTGAGGATGGTATTTCATTGTGTTTCCTACAATGTTAGCCACTTTGTTAAATCTTCCGTCCTCCAATTCTCTCATAGAGTGTAGAATACGTCTTTGCACTGGCTTCATTCCGTCATGTATGTGAGGCACGGCTCTTTCCAAAATAACGTAACTGGCATAGTCCAAAAACCAATTTTCATACATTCCTCTTATAGAGGTCATTTGACGTTGATGATTATCTTCGTTTTGTTTGAAATTATCTTCGTTATTGATGCTAAAATTATTTTTGTTATTCTCTTCCATTCTCTTATTTGATTGTACTCTACCCAAAAAAAACAACACTGCAAAGATATAAAAAAAAACTAACCTAACAGGCAGGCACAGCCTGTTTTTATAAGAGGCATAAGCATGGTTATAGGTTATAATAAGTTAGCATAGGTTGGAGGTATAGTCCTTATTTGTTATTATTGTAGTAATTTTGCAAAAGTAACTATTCTATGATATATGGCAATGAAAACCAAGTCAAACTCAATAAAGGATATAAGGGAATATATTTTTGTAGAATTGCAAAAGAAATATAGTGCAGATGAAATAAAATCGCTTACAAACATATTGTTTGAAGAATATTGCAAAATAAACTCGGCACATTTGTTAGCCTTTGCTGAGGAGAAAATCAACGAATCTGAATTGCTAAATATTGTGCTTGCCACTGAGCAACTAAAAAAAGAAAAACCTATTCAACAAATTCTAAAAAAAACATACTTTTATAATCTTTGCATAAACATAAACGAAAATGTCTTAATTCCAAGACAAGAAACCGAAGAGTTATGTCACAAAATTGTTGCTTTGGAGCAAAAACTTTCTCCTAATAACATTATAGACCTCTGCACAGGAAGTGGTTGCATAGCCTTAGCATTGAAAAACAATCTTCCTAAAAGCAAGGTTTTTGCTATGGATGTTTCTTGCCCCGCTTTGCTTTTGGCAAAACAAAATGGCAAGCAATTGGATTTGGATATAAATTTTGTGCAAGGGGATTTGTTAGGAGATTTTGATATAGAGCAAAAGTTTGATGTTATTGTTTCCAATCCTCCTTATGTTATGCAAAAAGAAAAAATTCTTATGAAAAACAATGTTCTTAAATACGAGCCAAATATTGCCCTATTTGTAGAGGATGAAAATCCACTTGTTTTTTATCAAAAAATCAAAGAATTTGCACAAAAACACCTAAAAAGTAAGGGAAGATTATACTTAGAAATTAACGAAAATTTATCCATAGAAACTTCCAATCTTTTCTCTGATACAGAATACATTAAAGAGATAAAACAAGATGTATTTGGCAAAGAGCGTTTTATTTTTTTAGAAAAAAAGTGAAAAAATATTTGTCATAAAGAAAATTTAGACTACTTTTGCAAGTGGAGAGTTGGCTGAGTGGTCGATAGCGGCGGTCTTGAAAACCGTTGAGGGTAACACCTCCGGGGGTTCGAATCCCTCACTCTCCGCCAAGAAAATAAAAAAACATAGGTTAAGGACTTATTGGTCTTTAACCTTTTTTTAATATAAAAATATAGTGTAGTAATAAGTAATGAATAACGAAAACATAAAAACATTGGAGCAACTTTTCCCTTTTCTTTCTCCCAAACAAACAGAGCAATATTCTATGTTGCCCTCTCTTTATAAGGAATGGAACGAAAAAATAAATGTTATCTCACGCAAAGATATAGACAACTTGTTTTCTCATCACATACTTCATTCTTTGTCTATTGGAAAAATAAGTTCTTTTGACGAAGATACAAAAATATTAGATATTGGCACAGGAGGAGGTTTTCCCGGCATACCTTTGGCAATACTTTTTCCACAATGCTCTTTTCATCTAATAGACAGGACGGCAAAAAAAATAAAAGTTGTTCAATCTGTGGCTAATGAATTGGGGCTGCAAAATATTATTGCAGAGCAAATTGATTGTATGGATATCAAGGATAAGTACGATTTTATAGTTTCACGCGCTGTTACCAATATGCAAGATTTTCTTAAGTTGGCAAAGGGCAAGATAAAAAAAACATCTTTCAACAAACTACAAAACGGAATACTATACCTAAAAGGCTCCGATGCATATGAAGAAATGGCTAACTATACAGGCTATTACGAAATATTTGACCTCAAAAATATGTTTCCTAAAGAGGAATATTTTAATACAAAGTGTTTGGTGTATATAAGAGCGAAGTAAAAAATTTTTCTTTTTTTTTGCAACAAAATTCAAGTTTCTAAGTCTTACTTTACGTAGAAAAAAGTATGAAATACACACAAGAAGACATTATCAAAGGTTGTTTTAGAGAAGAAAGGGAGTATCAGAAAGCGCTCTACGAGACTTATTCTTCTAAAATGTTTGCTATATGCCTTAGGTATCTATCAAACAGAGAAGATGCAGAGGATATGTTGCAGGATACTTTTATAAAAATATTTTCTGCTCCAAAATACTTTGAAAACATATCAAACCTTGATGCCTGGATTAGAAAAGTTTTTGTTAACAATATACTAACACATTTCAAAAGCAAGAAAAAAATCTTTGCTTCCTATGAAGTGGAGAATATTGCTGAACAGGAGGACTTTGTTTTTGATGTGGATACAGAAAAATTTACCACCAAAGAACTTTTGCAAGCCTTGTTTTCTTTGAAAAAGGAAGAGAGAATAATTTTTAATATGTTGGAGTTAGAGGACTTGTCTTATAAAGAAGTAGAGAGTATAACCAAACGCAACGCCTCTACAATAAGGTCAATAAATATGCGAGCAAAAATAAAAATGAAAAATTTTTTGAACCAAATAAAAAAACAATAAAACTATGAGTACATATTATAACGCATCTAATGATAATTTAGATAATTTTAAAGACAGATTAAGCAAATACGAGGAGCAACCCGATGCTAAGATTTGGGACAACATAGAAAAGCACTTGGACAAAAAAGGCTTTCCTTTCAAATCTTTGTCCTTAGTAGGAATAGTTTTATTGGCTATTGCTGTTATGTATTTTGTTTTTATTCCAAACAAGCAACAAAGCACCATAGCCTTGCAAAACAATAAAACAAACAGCATAATAAAAAACAAAAGTGTAGCCTCTACCATTATCACTAATATAATAACTTTGGAAGAAAATCTAAACAATACAAAAGCAAGCAACAAACAAAACATTTCTTCCAATTCAAGTACTTTGGAACAATATGGCCAAGAAACTTCTTACTCAGATATAAATACACAAGAGCAATCAATATTGGATATTGTTGTTGAAAGTGAGCCTATGTTGGAGCAAGAAAAACAAGCCATTGTTACAAACACAGATTCCATTGCTCCACCCCTATCCACTACTCCTACAAAGAAAATAGACGTTCCTTTGGAAGAAGTCCCTGAGGCAGAAGAATTGTTTATTCCCAATGCTTTTACTCCGGGTGAAGCCACCAACAACATATTCAAACCCGAAAGCGAAAAACAAATCTCTGAATTTGAAATGAAAATTTTTAGCCGTACAGGTATGCAAGTCTATTCAAGCAAAAACATAAACGAAGGTTGGAATGGAGATGTTAAAGGGTCTATGGCTCCAAAAGGGGTGTATGTCTATATAATAACCTACAAAGATAGCCAAAACAAAAAACACACTCAGAAAGGAAGTCTATTGCTTTTGAGATAAGAGGAAAAAAGATTTTTTAACAAAAAAGTTAAAATTTTTACACTTTTATGCAACATTTTTGCATTTTTAACGTAAGTATTCTTGTCAAAAGAAAATAGAGTGTTTAATATTGAATTATGAGACAACTTAAGATATCTAAGCAATTAACCAATAGGGAAATTACCTCCTTGGACAAATATTTGCAAGAAATTGGTCGTTTGGAGATGATTACCCCGGAGGAAGAGGTTATTTTAGCACAAAAAATCAAGCAAGGCGACCAACGAGCATTGGATAGACTTACTAAGGCAAACCTAAGATTTGTGGTTTCTGTGGCAAAACAATACCAAAATCAAGGTATGTCCCTACCAGACCTTATCAACGAAGGAAATGTAGGACTTATAAAAGCTGCACAACGTTTTGATGAGACAAGAGGTTTCAAATTTATTTCATATGCAGTTTGGTGGATAAGACAGAGTATCTTGCAAGCTTTGGCTGAGCAAAGTCGTATAGTTCGTTTGCCTCTAAACAAAATAGGCTCTATGAACAAAATTAATAAGACCTTTGCCAAATTGGAGCAAGAATACGAGCGTACTCCAAACTATGAAGAGGTTGCTGCTTTGTTGGATATACCAGATACAGATGTAAAGGAAAGTATGAGACATTCGGGCAAACATCTTTCTATGGATGCGCCTTTGGCAAACGATGAAGACAACACAATGTACGATTTTATGCGTTCTGAGGACAATGTCACCCCAGAGAGCGAATTGATGTACGAAAGTCTTAAAACCGAAATCAACCGAGCCGTTTCCACTCTTTCCAACAAAGAAGCCGATATAATAAGAATGTTTTTTGGTTTAGACGGATACACTCCTATGACCTTAGATGAAATTGGCGAAAGATTTGATTTAACTCGAGAAAGAGTGCGACAGATAAAAGAAAAAGCCATAAAAAGACTAAAACAAACCTCAAGAAGTTCTATTTTAAAATCATATTTAGGATAAGTTTTCTTTGATTTCTTCCAAAACAATGAAGTTAAAAAAGAAAAGGGAGAAAAAAGGAAATTAGAGAAGAGAGGGAGTTAAAAGGAAGTTAAGAATAGAGAAGGGAGCGGAAAGAATTTTCTTTCCACTCCCTTCTCTATTCTTTGTAGACACAGCCACCTATTACAACCTATGCTAACCTATTACAACTTATGCTAACCTATCCTATCCTATCCAACTTATCCCAACTTTTTACTCCGCTGTTTTCCCATTTCCCTCCGATAATTCACACCTCAAAAAGAAACAAAAAGACGTCTCACTACTTTTTTCAGTAATGAAACTCTTTAACAAATTATTACTTCTATTTTCT
>JAUNWC010000063.1:1539-7582 GCA_030540495.1 Bacteroidota bacterium | reverse complement strand
ACGCAAACCCTCAAATCTTTTTATTAGGTCTATGCCCCTCTGACTTGTTTTCATTAGTGCAAGGTTAGGGTAATTACTGTCTACTGCTATAAGTCCTATTTTCATTTTTCTTTTTCTCCTATTTTTCCGTCTCCGTTTATATCGCTATCAAAGTATCTTTCTGTTTTATCTACAAGAAACTTCCTCAAAACATTTAGCCATTTTGGAGCGCGTTCATTAGCCGTTGCCCAATTTTCCAAAATACTCAGTGCTGTTACTCCACAGATAAGACAAGACACCATCGCTGTTATTTTTATTTCCGAGAAGTGTTTTATTATATGGGTTTCAAGCACAAAACACACAAGAATTATACTCATAGCCAACCCCAATGTTCTAATACTTCTCCACGCCTTAAAACTGCTATATTTAGCCTCTTTTACTTTCTCAGGGAATTTCTTTTTTACTCTTTGGTTGCAAAAATACCCGCTTATATTATCTATTATTATAAATAAAAAACTCACCAATATATAAGCAATACTCGGATATAAATACCCTACCAATGTTGTTATCATTACTATAAAATACCTTGTTATTTGTTCCATAGTGTTTATTTATTTAATAATTGCTCTAAAAGTTTTTGTTGCCATAAATTATTTTCTGTTTGTCTTTCTTCTTGTTGTGGTTGTTGTATTTCTTGTTGTTGCATTTGTTCCATAGCCTGTTCTACTATTTCGTTATATTGCTTACTTTCTGCCTCTTGCGGTATTTCTGTTTGTTCTTGCGTTTTTTCTTGTTCTTGCATATTATTTTGAGGCATCTGTTGTTGCATTTGTTCTTGTTGCTTTTGTTTCAATAATTCAAGTGCTTGTTTAGTAAAGCCTGCATGCGATAATTCAAAATACATATCCACAGGCAACAAACCTTGCAATACCATTTGGAATAGTTTATCGTCTTCTGTTATAGAGTAGTTAGAAGTAGTTATTTCCTGTATTATAGATAGGTCAAAGTCTATATCCGCAATATCTTCTCTATAAGATATATTTTCCTTTCCTACTACCTCCATATATCTTTGTTCATCATAGAATTGTTGTATAACTTTCATTACTTTGTTATACTTTCTTATCTGAAACTCTGTCATTGTCTGCATAAATGGTTTAGAGTTCAGTTGTGCGTTAGCCGTTTCTTGCATATATCTCGCGGCAGGTGTCCCCGATTGTGGTTGTTGTCCTTGTATTGCCTGGTTTACTCCTATTATTTGCTGTGCCATACTTACGTTTTGGGAATACAGGCTTATAATAGGAGCAATATTTCCTTGTGTATAAAATTGTCTTACAAGTCCGTCTAATGTTCTTCCTTGTGGTATATCCACACCAAAAGCAGTATTAAAAGCCGTCCAACCTTCCTGCACCTCTTCCATAGATATTCCGCTATTAGCAAACATTTTCTTATCAAATATCAACACACCTTTTGCTCCGTTTCCGTTCATAAAATCGGCTTGCATATATAGGTGGTTGATTTCTCTTTGCAGTTCTGTTATATTAGATACCACAGGATGAATATTTCCGTCCAACACATCATAAAAAGCCATTATATACGGGTGGCTTTGATGATTAAAAGGACTTTCTCCTTCTTTCAATACATATCCCTCTGTGGTCACAAACCTATATTTCCATACATATTCCCATCTTTGCTCCACTTCTATAAGTTTAGCCTCGTTTTCTGCTATTCCTACCTCCAAACATTCCTCTATTCTCTTTTCGTTTATTTGTTCTATTTCTCTAAGGTTTAGTTCTGTTATTCCTATTTCTCCTGAGGCATAGTCGTGGTATCTTCTTACAAGTCTTCTTTCCTTAGTCCATATTTCAAAATACCTACATTTATCATAATCCTCGCTTATCAAAAAATCCAAATTATCCACTCTTTGAGAGTCTTGTTCGGCTAACATAGAGTATCTATTGCGTACATATCTATTTTTTTCTTCTGAATTATAGTGGTATATTTCTTTTATAAATTCAGCGTCTTGTTCATCTTGTGCAAAATTTACTATAATTCCATCTATACTATCCTCACAAATACTTCCTATAATATCCAAATTTTCCTTTGTTCCATCATCCACCAAAGGAGTAAAAAACATTGTATGCGGGTTTATATTTTGAGTTATTACATCATACCTATCTTTTTCCGAGATATATCCAAAATCCACTCTTGCACATATTACACCTCCTGTTGCCAATCTTGTAAAATTCTTAACATCCTGGTTATTATCTCCATTTATATTTATTACGTGTTCTATTGCCAACGACATCATTTTTCCCGCCATAGCACTTTCTCTTTTTCTTGCCACTGCCACAGGTTGCCCTTTATTAGACAAGTATTGCCCCGTTAAGTTAGCCATTATTTGAGATATTATATTGTGTGTTATTGGTCGTTGTCCTTGCTCTTGTATTGCTTGCAATTCCTCTGCCGTCCATTGTATTCCGTGCAACATATTACGATTATATCTTGCCGTTTTCCTTACTTTCCATAGTGCGTCCCAACAATCTTTGGCATACATTAATATATCATAATTTTCTTTTTGCTTAGAGTAATCGCTATTTCCATAACTTTCTTTCAAATTTCCCATACTTTTTCTTTCTTAAAAAGATTTGTGCAAAAATAATTACCTTTAAAATACTTTTTTTCATAATTTATGAAAAATAACAAATCACACCTTTTTATTTTTGCAAACAGAAATCAGAAAACAATCAAACATATATGGAAGACAATATTAAAAATAGACAAAAGTTTGAGGACAGAATTAAGGCAAAATACCCTGATTATGACCAAGAGGCTATTTACAAACACGCTATGGATAGTTATGATACCAAGAAAAACGACCTTTCTGATTTGCAAAAAGCCTCTTCAAGCATCATAGACCTTATGGAAAACAATCCTGATGCTATAGATTTTTTCCAAGCCATCAGTGAGACAGGCGATGTACAGGACGCACTCCTAACTCTACCTGAGGACGTTTTAGAGGAAGCCTTAGAACGCAAACGTTCTGGCATAGGTTTATCCGATTCAGAAAAGCAAGCCAAGATAAACAAGCACCGTGAGGATATTCTCTCGCGTAGAGAACTAAAAAAGCGCCTTAAAGACAACGAGCCAAAGAGTCTGCAAGCCATAGAGGAATATGCCAAAAGCAAAAATATTACACCGCAAGATGTATTAGACAGAATGCTCCCTATTATCAACAAGATACAAGAAAACGACTTTGACGAAGATGTTCTTAATCTATTTTTCTACAAAGATATTATGAGCCAAGAGTACAATAGAGGTTTGGCAGATGGTCGCAATAAAAAGATAGAGCAAACCACTATTAGACGTTCCACCTCTGGTCTTCCACAACCCACAGAGGCTAACACCGTCAAACAAGAGAGCCAAAAACGTAACAATGGCAATCCTTTTGCCTTTATGGGAGAATAGTTTTTTTAATATTAGTAATTATTCACAAAAAAAGATAGAGAAGTATGAAAAGACCCGATGATTATTTTGCAAGATTTTTGCATATGCCAAAAACTGACCCCATATCAGGCAGAGGAGCAACTCCTCTAACTCAGTCAGTACAATCCACCTTAGAAAATCCCGATACGGAGGAATTAGATGTTTTTGATGTAGAAAAACAAGTTAAGGTTTGCCGACCTGATAATGCGCCACTTGACCAACTTATCCGTATGGAGAGCAATTCTCGTCCGACTAAGTCGCAAGTTTTTGAATTTTGGTCGGCTACTCAAAACGATGGCAAATATACCCTTTCTTCCAATACCTCAAACATAAATTCTGCTAAGAGAACCACTGGCTCAGGTAATGATATCCCAGATGTATTCCAAATAGAGTTAGCCAATGAGGCTTACGACCTATTACCTGACGATGTTTTGGCTTGTGGAGATATTACTGCCAATGGTTTTGCCCGCAACTACAAAAACAACCTTTCTCGTGGCAACACTCCTACCACACCACTTATTTTACAGGTTGTTGAAAAAGTTGATGGCAAAAACTACAAGGTTATTGTTGTCAATGGCGACGAGAGTACAAATTCCAATGCTACCGACCTTGCCATTAACGACAAAACATTCTTCCGTATAGGTACAGCCAAAAACGAGGAGGACGTTCTTTCCGAAGCCTTCAATCTAATGCCAAAGAAAGATGGCAACTTTGCACAAAGATATATGAAAGTTGTCTCCGAATCCGATTATCAGGCTATGATAGAAAAAGAGGCTAACTGGGGGTTGGAGCAATATCGTTCAGCCTCTATGTATGCTCACCGTATGGAAGTAGAACTTTCTCAGTTTATAGGACAACGTAGAAAGATAACCCAATCTTCCGACAAAGGCGATGTCTATTTTACAGGAGGTTTTGATGACTTTTTGTTAGATAATGTTATAACTCATAACTTAAATTTGTCTTCTGGTTCTCCTACTGTCCTAACTTTGCAAGACGTACAGGAGTGGGGTAGAAGAGTATTCTCTAACTCCAACGGAGGACAGGAGCGTTATATGTTTGTTTCTCCTTTGTTTATGCAACAGATTCTAAACATTCCTCAACTTATGACTGCCAACAATACCATCCTAAGAGTAACCGATGCTATGGACTTAAAAGGACAGAAATTAGGTTTCTCTATTAGAAAACTTGACACAGGTTATGGTATCATAAACCTTGTTATGCACAAAGCACTTGCTGGCAGAAGAGATTACAGAGGTTATATTATAGATATTACCAACATACGCCGAAGAGTTTTGCAGAGTGCTATTGCCAAACGAGTAGATTTGGAGGCTATTTTGAAAAAGAAAGCCAAAGCCATTATCTTAGAAGAATGCTGTGGTTTAGAAATTCAAAACATAGACACTATGCTACTTGTTGATTTAACATAGAAAAAATCATTTCATTTTCATTCATTCATTTTTTATTTTTATTGTTATTATGTTCAAAGGGAGTGTAGATTTCTTATCCTATGCTCCCTAAACTTTAAAAAAAATCTATTATTATGATACAAAAAACATATAGAAGTCGTATTCACAGAACCTTATCCATAACAGGACTTGTCAATCAAAAGAGAGTAACCATCAATTTCATTGACGGCAACGACAAAACCAAATGTGTATATACCACTAAGGATGCCGACCTCCAAAAATTTATAGAATCTACTTCTCTTTTCCAACAAAATCTTATCTATATAGAAAGTACAATTACCGATTCAGATGTAGATTCTGATTCTATTCTTGTTGCCGAGCCAACCATTTTCTCCAAACAAGATACTCCACAAGAATCTACCAATCTTATAGAGAAGACTTTTAAAAACAAACAAGACCTTATTGAACAGATAACTCTTTTACTTCCTAATGCCAAGACCAACAAAAAGATGAGCAACGAAGTTCTGATAGAGTTAGCCAAACAATCGGGTTATTTATTCACACAAGAATAGTTTATTATGACCTCAGAAGAATTAGTAAATTTAGGCTTAACCCTTTTTGATGAATATCATCCTCAACAATCCATTGACGAGGAATTAAAGACAATGATAACTACTTTTCTCAAACAATATCCCAATGATTATCTTTGTCTTTTGCCGACTTATTGTTTGCCTACCTCTCTTGTTATAGATGCCACCTTTCATCAAAATCTTTCTATTGATTTGATAAATTACAAAGGAATAGCCATTGACCTAACAAGTTTTTCTCCTGCTTTTCTCCGCCTTACCTCTTTTCGTATGCAAGGGTGGGAGAGGAGTGTCTTCCCTGAGGAAGTTATTTCCTCCAACCATCCTCGCCGAAAACTACAAGACAACAAATTCACCTCTGGCAAAACCTCCCGTCCTGTTGTTAGTATAGAAAACCACAACGGCAAAAAGACTCTTTGCGCCTGGGGGTATTTAGGCGATAATGCCATTCTACAAGATTTTTATTATATCAAACGAATAGACTCCTTTGATGACTTTCTCGCCTTAGACGACTATTTATTACGAGCCTATATCTACTATGTATTATTCTTTGTTTTCAATACCATACAAGAACTTTCTCTTGCTCAA
>JAUNWC010000063.1:0-1529 GCA_030540495.1 Bacteroidota bacterium | reverse complement strand
CTCCTTTCTTTACAAAACATATACCCACAAATGCCTGTGGATTTTCAAACACAAGAAAAGACAACCAAAAAATAAAACATTATGACCAAATACGATATAATCATAAAGATAAGTAAACTTTGGGATATGTGCCAGTATTGGACACATAACAGGGCTTTATTAAAAAACAACCCAAACCTTTCCCGTGAATCTCTCAATGATACATACGCTTTAACACAAGACGACAAAGAATTTTTCTTTATGGATTATATGCGTTTTGTATGCAACAAGGTAGTCCTTTCTCCTTTCTTTCGGCTTTTGATAAAAGACAACCAAACCGCTTGGGAGGGCAAGAATCTTAAAATAGATACTACCAACGACAACATACATTTCTATATAGTAGCCAAAGACGACTTTGCGGGAGAAGAGTTCAATATTGTCTTATACAAATATATTCAGTTCCGTATCTTGTGGTGGTGGTATAAGTTAAAGAACTTGGACGAAATACTTCAATACCTTTCTTTCCTTCTTTCCTCCTTAGAAGAGGAGTTATCCTCTGTCAATGCCGATAGCACATCTTCTTCTGTCGGCAAACTTATCTACCATGATGGCTTTGTCAATAGATACAACACTTCTTCTTCCACTCCTACTTCATACGGCGAGCCAATTATCATTGGTAACGAAAATACAACTATTGACGACCCCGATACACCCGACACTCCACTTGTACCTACTTTCCAAGACCGCAATACTTACTTCTTTGCCATAGACCTACCCGAGAGTAAAGAAATAGATGTTTCCAACATACAATCTGAGGACTTGCATATATCCATACACCTTGCAGGACAAATGCTTTCTCCTACTCTTAAATACAAACTCTATCTATACAAGAACCCTGTTGTTGTCAATGGTTCCTATTCCAATGGTACCCTTATCTACAACCACAACCAATCCACCTCTGGTAGTGTAGTTACCGATGAGGAATACCACGAGGTTTCTCTTTCCTCTCTTCCTTCCTTACCGGCCGTCTTAGACCTTACCCTCTTATCCAATCTTTCCTTGCAATACGGCGACAAAGTCTATTACGAATTCCTCTATCTCACCTCCCAATCCTCCACCTCCACCTCCAAAGCAGGAATATACTCCACCCTTATGGAGATACTACCTCCCACTACCCAAATTTTTGAAAATACCTTTGCCTTAGAATTTGAATAATATGCCAAAAATAACCTTCCAAAAACCCTAAAAAACACACTATAATTTATTATATTATAATATGTTACATTTTATTTTTAATAATTTTCACTTTAATTATTTGATAATAACCTTAAAAAAATGATGCAAATTTTCAAATTTTACGCCTTTGTAATTATCTATATTTCAATCTATTGCAAAAAAAATCTTTGTAACTACTTGAAAATCAATTTTGCGGGCTTTTCCGCTGTAACGCTATGGCATTCATTATTTTACGCTCTATATCCCCCCCCCCTCCCCCCTCCCTCAAAGTGAAATATACTTTTTTCACTTTTTTTACCCTTTTTTTCTTACCT
>JAUNWC010000062.1 GCA_030540495.1 Bacteroidota bacterium | reverse complement strand
ATCAAGAGGCTCTGCCTCCAACCTACTATAACCTATCATAACTTATTATAACTTATCTTAATTTTTTTATTTGATTTTTATCCATTTGTTTGAACGTAAGCGAATAAGGAATATAATACCTCTAAAACACAATTCTATACACATAGCAAGCCATACTCCATCAAGCCCCATAGTTGAAACCAACAAAGCCGCCAAAGTTAGTCTTACAGCCCAAATACTACCCAAATTCATTATGGCAGGAATAAGGGTATCACCCGCTCCAACAAATATACCATAGCAAACTATATTTGCAGCAAACATTGGCTCAGCAAAAGCCTCTATTCTAAGAGCAGAAACTCCCAAATCTTTTATTTCCTGCACAGGAGTAAGAATATCCATCATAAAAGGAGCAAAAACATACATAATTACTCCCATTACACTCATGGCAACAATGCCCATTACAACGGTTATATTGGCAAAACGTTTTACTAATTCCTTACGCTTGGCTCCTATGCTTTGACCTACAAGAGTGGTAGCCGCATCGGCAATACCATAGCCGGGCATATAGCAAAGACTTTCTGCAGTTACTCCAAAACTATTGGCTGCTATGGCAAACTTGCCCAACGGAGCAACTATAACAGTGGTAAGTATTTGAGCGCCACACAATACCACATGCTCTACTCCCATTGGCAAACCTATCTTTATGGCTTTAAGAACAACGTCTTTTTGAGGACGAAAAGAGCCTTTGCTTTGCCATATTTGTAACTCTTTACTCTTTACACAAAGAAAATACATCATAAGACTTGCCGTTACAAACTCAGCAATCAAAGTACCCAAAGCCGCACCCTTAACACCCAAATCACAAAGAAAAATAAAAATATAGTTAAACAAAACATCCAAAATACACATTAAAACATTAAGAATGCTTGGCACGTGTATGTTTCCACTACACCTTAGCATACTGCCAGCAAGAAAATTCATCTGATACAAGGGTAAAGACAAAGAGAAAATAAAAAAATAGATTGAAGCCTCTTTGCTTATATCCTCTCCCCCACCCAACCACGTAGGTAAAAAAGGAGAAATACTCAAAGCAACAAGAGAAATAAAAATAGAGAATATCAAAGCGGAGGTTATGGATTGCCTCAGAACATTTTTTGCCTCAGAGTTTTTCTTTGCTCCTATTAGGTGGGCTACTTGAACAGAAAAACCCATAGCAATCATAGAAGTAGTACCCCAAAAAAGCCAAGTAGAAGTGGAAACCAAACCAATGGAAGCGGAGGCTGAGGCTCCAAGTGAGCCAACCATAGAAGCGTCTATATATTGCATCATTATATTGGAAAGTTGTGCCAATATGCCCGGAACGCTCAACAGGGTTACCAAATGTAATTGTTGCCTTAGAGACATTTCCTTTCCATTACGTATCAAGGAAAACAATAAATCGCTTTTCTTCTTTCTTAACATATAACAAAAATAAAAACGGTTTGCAAAAGTACGACTTTTTTTTAAGTATAAAAATAAGAGGAAAAGAGAAAGATTTTTTGTAATTTCGCAAAATAAGGAAAAAAGAATAAGTAAATGAGAGTACATTTTATTGCAATAGGAGGCAGTGCTATGCATAATTTGGCTATAGCACTAAGATTAAAAGGATATGAAGTTAGCGGAAGCGATGATGAAATATTTTCACCCGCAAAAGAAAGATTGGAAAAATATGGAATACTACCAAAGGAGATAGGTTGGGATGAGAGGAAAATAACTAGGGATTTAGATGCTATAATCTTGGGGATGCATGCAAAGGAAGATAACCCAGAACTTCTAAGAGCCAAAGAATTAGGCTTAAAGATTTATTCCTATCCCGAGTTCTTGTATGAAATGTCTAAAGAAAAAATACGCATAGTTGTAGGAGGCTCACACGGCAAAACAACCACAACGGCTATGATACTTCACGCTATGCAAACAAATAATGTAGAAACAGATTATATGGTAGGGGCTTTGTTGGAGGGTTTTGAGGTTATGGTAAAGTTTAGCAAAGAGGCAAAATATATGGTTTTGGAAGGAGACGAATACTTGACTTCAACGCTTGACAAAAGACCAAAGTTTCATCTTTACAAGCCAAATATTGCCATAATTACCGGAATAGCCTGGGACCATATCAACGTATTTCCTACCTTTGAAAACTATTGTGAGCAGTTTCAAATTTTTGTAGACAAAATAGAAAAAAACGGAACGCTAATATATTGCAAGGAGGATAAGGAGGTTTGCAAAATAGCCGATAATTCTCGCAAAGATATAAGAAAACTTCCCTACTCTACCCTATCTTATAAAATAGAAAATGGAAATACATATATATTGCATAAGGAGAAAAAATATTCTATTGGAGTATTTGGCAAACATAACCTTATGAATATGAATGCCGCTATGATAGTTTGTCAAGAAATAGGTATATCAAACGAAAGTTTTTTGTCTTCTATGCAAAGTTTCAAAGGCGCTTCCAACCGCTTGCAACTTATAAAAAAGAACGATACCGTAAGTATTTTCAAAGATTTTGCTCACTCACCTTCTAAACTAAAAGCCACAATAGAGGCAGTGAAAGATTGGTTTGAGAATAGAAAACTTTTGGCTTGTATGGAGTTGCATACTTTTTCCTCTCTTAGCAAAGAATTTTTGCAACAATACAAGCAAAGTATGAATAAGGCTGACGTGGCTATGGTTTATTATAACCACCACGCCTTAGAATTGAAACGACTACCCAATTTAAACAAAGAGGAAATATATAAGGCTTTTGATAAAAAAGATTTGAAAGTCTATACCGACAAAAATAAAATGATAGAAGATATAAAACAAATAGAGATGAAAAATATTTGCGTTCTTATGATGTCTTCGGGCAATTTTGATGGTTTAGATTTTGAAAACTTTGCTAATAGTCTGATATAAATTATTGCAAGAAGTAAAAAAAATATTATCTTTGCAATGAAGTAATAAAAGAAAAAAAGAATTTTAAGATGAGAAAAAAATTGATATGTTTTGCCACTTTGTTAATAACATTGTTTTCAACTACATTTACTTTTGCACAAAATAGTGCGGTGGATATGAACAACTACATAACTCTTTTGGTAACACAAGGAGCGGAAATAAATCTAAACATTTTGTTATCTGATGCAAGCGATGAGGTAAAAATAGTTAGCGGTTCTGTGGAGCAAAACATATTAAACGACGGACAAGCAAGTATTATAGCCAATTCTGATACTATAAGGGTTTATGGAAAAATGCTGATGTTTGACTGTAGCGACAATGGGGCATCTATTTCTTCTGTGGATGCCTCACAACATACTGAATTAGCGGTATTAGTATGTTCAAATAATGGACTAACTTCTGTTAATATTAATGGTTGCTTTTCATTACAAGTCTTGAATTGTAGCGAAAACTCATTGACTAACTTAAACCTTGATGGCTGTCCTAATTTGCAATATTTGGAGTGTTGGGAAAATCCTTTAACAAGTTTGGATTTTAGCCATTGCCCAAATATAATGATAATAGACTGTTCTGAATGCCAAATATCTAATATAAACCTTAGCGGTTGTACAGCTTTGGAAACGTTATATTGTTATGAAAATCAATTATCAAGTGCAGATATTAGCACTTGCAGTTCTTTGAGGGATGTAGATTTTGATGATAATAATTTTTCCTCTCTATCAATGGATGAAATATTCTGTCAATTGCCAGAAAGAAATCCTGAGGACGAGGCTATTATTAACGTTGCCCTTGACCCTACGGACGAAATAATTTGGGCTACAAACAAAGATAATGCCACAAATAAGAATTGGAGAGTAACATATTACAACGAGACAGAAAACGAGAAATATGATTTTCCTGCTACCAATGGGACAAGAAGTTGCCAAGAGTTATCAAATCTAACAGAAATTCCCTCTATGGAAATAAGCATTTATCCTAATCCTGCAAAGAATGAGATTATTTTTGGAAATGTTTTTAACGAATTGGTTGAAGTGTTTGATAGCAATGGAAGACTTGTTAGACAAGAAATAATAAGAGAGAAATTGAATATAGAAGACTTGTCAAGCGGAGTTTATTATATTAGAATAAAAGACGTGACAAAGAAACTTATAAAAGAATAGATTTTTATTGGACTTGTAAAAAAATAAAGAGAAATGGAACTAAACGAACAAGAAATACAGAGAAGAAAAGATGCGGAAGAATTAAGAGGTATGGGCATAGAGCCATATCCTGCAGCCGAATACAAAATAACTACTGATACTAAGGAAATAAAAGAGGAGTTTGACAAAGACGAAGAGAAATTCAAAGAAATAAGCATAGCAGGAAGAATAATGTCTCGTAGAATAATGGGAGCAGCCTCTTTCTGTGAATTACAAGACGATAAAGGAAGAATACAACTATATCTGAATAGAGATGAAATATGTCCTAATGAAGACAAAAGTTTATATAACGTAGTTTTCAAAAAGTTGTTGGATATAGGAGATATTATAGGAGTAGAGGGCTTTGTTTTTCGCACCAAAATGGGAGAAATAAGCGTTCATGTTAAGCAACTTAAAGTATTGTGTAAAAGTGTAAAACCTTTGCCTGTTGTAAAACAAAAAGACGGTAAAGAATATGATGCTTTTACTGACGCTGAGCAAAGATACAGACAAAGATATATAGATTTGATAGTAAATCCTAATGTAAGGCAAACTTTTATACAAAGAACTGTCATAGTCAATACCATGAGAGAGTATCTTAACGAAAAAGGATATTTGGAAGTGGAAACACCAATACTGCAACCTATATATGGAGGAGCGGCTGCACGTCCTTTCAAAACTCACCACAATACTTTGGATATGGATTTGTATCTAAGAATAGCCGATGAACTTTATTTGAAAAGATTGATAGTTGGTGGATATTCTGGAGTGTATGAATTCAGCAAGGATTTTAGAAACGAGGGAATGGACAGATTTCACAATCCAGAATTTACACAAATGGAGTTATATGTTGCTTATAAAGACTATTTTTGGATGATGGACACTGTAGAGGAAATGGTGGAGAGAATAGCGATAGCACTACACGGATCAACCAAAGTAAAGGTAGGAGAAAACGAAATAGACTTCAAACGTCCTTGGAAGAGATACACTATGTATGAAGCTATAGAGCATTTTACGGGAATAGATATTTCTAATATGGAGGAGGAAGAATTAAGACAGACAGCCCAAAAGCTTAATGTACCTATAGACGAAACTATGGGAAAAGGTAAGTTGATAGACGAAATATTTGGAGAAACCTGCGAAGGAAAACTTATTCAACCTACTTTTATCTATGATTACCCTATAGAAATGTCTCCTTTGGCTAAGAAGCACAGAAGCAAAAAGGGATTGGTAGAAAGATTTGAGGCTGTATGTAATAGCAAAGAAATTTGCAACGCTTATTCTGAATTAAACGACCCTATTGACCAAAGAAAAAGATTTGAAGAACAATTGGAATTGGGTAAAAGAGGAGATACGGAGAGTATGGTTTTGGACGAAGATTTCCTAAGAGCATTGGAAATAGGAATGCCTCCAACTGCAGGTTTGGGAATAGGAATAGATAGGTTGGCAATGATGATGACCAACAGCAACAGCATACAAGACGTATTGTTCTTCCCTCAAATGAAACCAGATATACAACAAGCAATATCTTCTGATGATGATTTTGCAAGCAAAGGTATTCCTGCTGAATGGATAGAAATGCTAAAAAAAGCAGGTATAGGAAACATGGAAAACTTAAAGTCTGCAAATATCAATAAGTTGTTTAACGACTTAAATGGTTTGAGAAAGAAAAACAAATTGCAAATACCTGCCTTAAAAATAGAGGAATTGAAATCTTGGATGGAAGAAAATTAGTAAGAAATAAAGACATAAAAAGACTAAGAAATGGAAGAAAATATAAATAACAATCAAGAGTTTGAAACCACAACAGAGCAAAATATCAGCGATGTAAATAAAAACACAGAGCAAAAACAAGGAAGTAATAATAAATTATTTATCCTGGCTATCGTTCTTTCTGTGATAGCAATAGTGTTTAGTGCTATTAGTTTGTTTGGTGGCAAAGAAGAAACTGCCTTAGATAACAAAAAAAACGCAAAGACCATACAAAGCGGGGATTTGAGAATTGCTTACGTGGATACGGATACAATACTTGCAAAGTATGATATGGCAGTTGAGATGCAAAAAAGTTTGGAAGAGAAACAAAAACAAGCCGAAAATTCTTTCAAACAACAACAAGCCTCTTTGGAAAAAGATTATAAGGACTATATGACCAACGGCGACAAACTAACTCTAACTCAGCAAAAAGCCAAAGAGCAAGAACTTCAACAAAGAATGCAAAACCTTCAACAAATGCCTACTAAGTTGCAATCGGATTTACAACAAGAGCAGATGACACAAAACAAAAAACTATTAGATGCTGTGTATGCCTTTATAAAAGATTACAACGCAAAACACGATAAATATAATATTATTTTGTCTAAATCCTACGTTAGTTCGCCTACATTGTATATGGACGAAGGTATGGATATAACAGACGAAATCGTTAAAGGACTTAACGAAGAATACAAAGAGTATAAGAAAAAATAAAGTTCTTTTCTTATGATATATGATACAACGAATATCAGGCGACAAGACAGATTATTGGACGAAAAAAGGGCTTTAGAGTTGTTGAGAAACTCAGAGTATGGAGTTTTATCTCTTGTGGATGAGGATAAAACTCCATACGGAATTCCTCTTAACTATGTTTTTGACGAAAAAAATAGCATTTATATACACTGTGCTCCCGTAGGCAAAAAACTCAATATAATAAGAGAAAACAACAAGGTAAGTTTTTGTATTGTAGGCAAAATAAATCTTGTGCCCGATAAATTTACAACCGAATACGAAAGCATAATATTAGAAGGTACGGCACATCTAAACCTATCGGAGCAAGAAAGAAAAAGAGCCTTAGTTCTATTGGTGGAAAAACTATCTCCACAATACAAAGAAATAGGGCTAAAATATATAGAAAAGTCCTTTGCTCGTACAGAAATAATTCGTTTGGATTTTGCAAAATATTCTGGCAAAAGCAAGTCTATGCACTGAGAAAAAATTTGTAGCCACAGGCTGTTTTATAGGTTGTAATAGATTGAGATAAGTTAGCACAGGAGGATGCTTATAAAGTCTCCTACAACAACTTATGCCAACCAACCACAACCTATAAAAACGTAAATTTTATTTCATAAGATGCTCTTGCCAACGCCAAGCCGAAGAGGTCATGGAATCCAAATCTTCCTTTGCACTCCATCCTAATTCTTTCTCTGCAAAAGAGGTATCTGCCCAAATCTGTATTATATCTCCGGCACGCCTTGGAGCAAACGACCAAGGAAGTTTTACTCCCGTACTTCTTTCAAAACTATTGATTATTTCCAAAACCGAGAAACCATTTCCTGTTCCTATGTTAAAAAATTCCAAGTCCTTTTTGTTTTTTCCGTCCAACAATCTTTGCAAAGCCACAACATGTGCTTTTGCCAAATCCACAACATGAATATAATCTCTTATACAAGTACCATCAGGTGTAGGATAATCGTTGCCAAAAACTTTTAACTCTTTTCTTAGACCTGCAGCCGTTTGTGTGATAAAAGGCATAAGATTATTAGGCACACCGT
>JAUNWC010000061.1 GCA_030540495.1 Bacteroidota bacterium | reverse complement strand
GTAGTAGTGGAATATTTTTTTGTATAATTCTGTTCTATCTCTACCTCTTACGTTATGCTCGTGGGAGGTGTACATAAAAAAGTCTACAGGTTTTTTTCTTACAACACACTCTCGTATAAATTCCAAAGAATGTTGTGGCAATACTGTATTGTCCAAATAGCCTTGCATTACAAGAATATGTTGATTTTCGTTCATATTGTCTATTGCGTTGATAACAGAGGTGGATTTGTATCCTTCAGCGTTGTTTTCTGGTGTTCCCATATAGCGCTCGCCGTACATTACCTCATACCATTTCCAATCTATTACTGGACCTCCTGCTGTTGCTACTTTTATAAGGTCAGGGTTGTTAAGAGCCAAAGACAAGGTCATAAAACCTCCATAAGACCAACCATCCACGCCTATTCTTGTGCTGTCTATGTAAGGCAAAGATTTCAAATAATTGATACCTGTCATTTGGTCTTGCATCTCTACTTTGCCACACTGATGCCATATAGCACTCTCAAATTCATAACCTCTATTTGCCGAGCCTCTGCCGTCCAATGTCCAAACTATATAGCCCTGTGTTGCAAGGAAAGGAAGAAAATAACCTGCTCCTGCTGTGTAAGAATCTGTTATAAGTTGAGCATGAGGACCGTTATAAACATAAATGATTACAGGGTATTTCTTATTAGGGTCAAAGTCCTTTGGACGTATCATACGAGTATATAGCAATGTGCCATCTGTGGCTTTTAGAGAGTCTATTATAATGGTAGGGTTGTTGTCCAATGTTGCAAGAGGATTATCACAACGCTCCAATTCCTTTATAATTTTTCCTTTGTTGTCTCTAAGAACCACTCTATAAGCCTCCTCAGTTGAACTATAAGTATCTATAAACATTGTACCTTTCTCATTGAAAACAACATAGTGTGTTCCATGGTCAAGAGTTATGCGGGTTATTGTTCCTTTTTTTAGGTTAAGGGAATAGAAGTTTCTTTCCAAAGGAGAGTCCTTTGTGCCATAGAAATAAAGTTCTGTTGCCTTATCATTAAAGCCTGCAATTTCTTCTACCATCCAATTGCCTTTGGTTAGTTGTTTGATTTCTTTGCCTAAGGTATCATAAAGGTAAAGATGTTGATAACCATCCTTTTCTGAGAAATAAATAAACCTATTGTTATCGTTTGGCAAAAAAACAATTGGTTTTTCTGGCTCAACGTATTTTTCTGATTTTTCTTCTATAAGAACGCGTTTTTTTGCTCCTGTGTTAGCATCATAGGCTTCAAGAGAAGAATGATTTTGCAAACGATTAAGTTTCTGAATATAAATAGTATTGCCGTCCAAAGAGAAAGCAATATTTGTCAAATACATTTCTCTTTCGGCTAAGGAATTATCTTTGCGAGTTTTTAGAATAATGGTTTTGTCGGTTTCAAAGTTATATACATAGACAAGAACCTCGTGTGATTTCATTCCCGCCATAGGATATTTGATTATATTTACTTCGGCTTGTCTTACTTGAGTATTTACCAAAGGATAGTCGCCTACCATACTCTGGTCCATACGATAAAAAGCCAAATGTTTTCCTTCGTTGTCAAAAAACAAGCCTTTTTCTATTCCAAACTCGTTTCTATGCACACTTTGTCCGTAAATAATATTAATGGAGTCGCCGTCTGTGGTAATAGGTCTTTGAGTGTTTGTTTTAGCATTTTTTACCCATACTTGATTGTCTCTAACAAAAGCCTCGTTATTGCTTTTTGGGTTTGTTTCCAAAAAGAGTTTTTCTTCTTTTGCTTCTTCTTTTGTGGAGCGTTTTTCTATTCTTTCTACTCCTTTTTTATTGACAATGTGTTTGTCCCAATTTTTGTCAAAGTAGTAGTATTCGTCATTGTTCTCAAAACCAAAACCATACTTAGTTACTTTGGCTCTATAGGTTCCGTCCATCAGGTGCTCTATATCCATTTTGTTTTGTGCCGAAGCAACCAACAAAACAAAAACAGCACACGTTAAAGTTATAAATCCTTTTTTCATCTTTATATAAAAAATTTTTAAAAATTAGCGTTTGCAAAGTTACTATTTTTTTATAGCATTAAATAATACTTTTTCCTTCTTTTGTACTAAAAAAAAGAAGTTGGCAAACGCTTTTTGCCAACTTCCAAATCAAAATGAAAATATTAAAAAAAACAGTTTGTTTTACTATTGTAACATAGGTTTCAAATCCTTAGAAATAATAAGTTTAGCCTCTGTTGCCTCTTGCACTTGCTCTACGGTGAATTCTGGATTTATTTCTGTTAGCACTATGCCCTCAGGTGTTATTTCCATAACTCCCATTTCGGTTATTATCATATTTACTTTGCCTGCAGCGGTCAAAGGAAGAGTACATTTCTTTAATATCTTAGGAGAGCCTTTGGCTGTGTGTTCCATTGTTAGAATTATTTTCTTAGCACCTTCCAACAAGTCCATTGCTCCGCCCATGCCTGGCACTTTCTTGCCTGGTATCATCCAATTTGCCAAATCTCCATTCTCTGCCACCTGTAAGGCTCCAAGTATGGAAGCATCCACATGACCTCCTCTAATAATACCAAAAGAAGTAGCACTGTCAAAAGTAGCGGCACCTTTCATTGCAGTAATATAAGCACCACCGGCGTTTATCCATTCTCCGTCTTGTTCTCCTTCTTTTGGACTAGGTCCCATGCCTACCATACCATTTTCTGCTTGTATCAAAACATTAACACCGGGTTTCAAATAATTAGGTATCATTCCCGGAATACCTATGCCAAGGTTTACCACATAGCCATCCTTTAATTCCAAAGCGGCTCTTTTGGCTATGGTTTCTTTTATCTGATTTTTATCCATGACGTTTGTATTTATTTGTTTGCTAATTATATCTCAAATAAGTAATAGTATCTTTCATAGAAGTTACATAAACAAATTTTTCTTTGTCTATACTTATGATTTTATAATACCTTGCCGAGCCAGAGTTGTCTATTCTTATAAGAGTATCGTTCTTAATGGTATAGGTTCCGTTTTTCTCATATCCATACTCTTCTTGGCTTGTGTAGGTATATTCTGTTACTATACGTTTTGCTCTAACGCTGTTATAAGGAGCATACTCCACATAGTCTTTTGCCTTCCAGGGCTGCTCTTCCAAAAGAGTAGCATCGTTTAACGTTTTTGCATTTCTCCATTTGCCTGCAAGTATATCTGTGTCTTGCTCCAAGTCTTTTTCACAAGAGGACATTACCAAAACAAACAGCCCCAAACATATAGTACCCAAAACTTTACTTACTTTCATTTCTTATCCATGTTTTTTTGTTTTACAAGTTTTTTCATTGATATGGTATCAAATATTTGATATATTAGATATAATACCATATAACAGATTGCAAATTTAATATTTTTTTCTATATGTGCAAAAATTACGACAACTAAAACCAAAATATATACTAACATTTTTATAAATTTGGTTATAAGAAAGGCTTGTTCAAATTTTAGATTAAATTTTTTGGGAGCATAGTACATAAAAGCATAAGAAATATATGTAACTACAAAAAACATTAGTATATAATAAGGAGTATTTAGTGAAATATATTCCTTTGGCACAACCAAAAGAGAGAACAATACCACAAAACACAATATCAAAGAAAGATATGTAATTTTTAGCAAATAGGATATTAACGGATGTTTTTTCATAGTTTTTTCTTTTTTTTATTCAATGGTTTCTCTGTCTTTCAAATACATAAGCCTAAAATACTTCAAATAAGCCTCTATGTTTCTTCTGTTATATAGGGTAGAGTAGTTTTGCAAAGAAATAACACAATGCCTATAATATGATGAGGAAAGTTTGCTAAACTCTTCATCCTCTTGTATACTATCATAATAAGCCAAAGCCTCCTGCCTGTTTTTGAATTTGCGCACTATAATCATTTGGTCTGAAAGTGTAAAAAGTTGGGAGGTGGTTTGAAGATTTGCCTCAGAATAGTCTTTGGTGTTAAAATCCTTTATGATTTTTTCCATATAAGCCATATCTATTTTGCTATCATCAAAGAATATCAAATAATAGTGTTGCATATCCTTGCTCCTATAAACCAAAGACTCTGCGTCCAAGATATCGTCTCTATTTACAGCGTTGGTTACTTCTGTACTGTCGTTTGGCAATGTTTGAGTAATATCTATTTGATTTTCTTGTTTATTAGATGCCTTAGTACTATCGTATTTTATATCAAAATCCTTTACATTATATTCCTCTGATAAAAATCTTAATTGCCTTTCTATTATAGGAGTTACTTCGCTGTTAGGGTGGTTGTATATAATCATATTTAGATTATCAGCCAAAGAATCTATTCCATATAATTTTCCTTTGGAAAGAGCAACCAAAAACTTTAATCTCGGAATATATTCTCCTGCTTTCAAAGAATCTATTGCATTGTCGCCTTTTTCTATGGTGGCAAGGTATTCGTTTTGGCTATAACTTTGATAAACCTCCCTATAAAGCCTTTCGGCAAGAGTATTGTTGTTTTGTATATCTTTTAAGTAATCTGGGTTCTTTATCATCTCAGCATACTCACTTTCTGGGAATTCAGAGAGTATTTTGTTTTTATAAAAATTGCTATTAGGATAATCTCCCCTTTGGTCATAGAGTCTATATAAATGATAACAAGCAGGCAAAACGTTTCTGTGTTGAGGATAGCGAGTGAGCAAATCTATAAACGTTTCTATTGACCTTGCCATGTTATCCACTCCCTGAAAAAATATATATCCCGCTTCCAAAAGAGCATCGGCTATTTCTGCATTGGCTGAGTCCTTAGCACTCTGAGAAAAAGGAATATCCTTTGTATAATACTCTTTCATATCAGGAGTGTAGCCAGTATTTTGTATTTTGCTGTTCTCTACTATGCTAACAGAGTCTTGCTCCAAATTTTCCGACAGGCTATCCTCCTCAAAACCTATCTCTTGTTTTGCCATTAGTCGCCAATTGTCCTCCAATGCTCTGTCGCCCCATTTTCGTTGAAATTCTATTTTGCCACTCTGAACGGTAGTAGGGTTGTTGAAATAGAAATTACTTGCGTTTCTATTCATTTGATTATAATTGGACATAGAGGCATTGCGTGCCAAAATTGCTTGTTGTATCTTAGCCTCTTCTTCTTTGCGTTTTTTCTCTATCTTATAATCAGTTATCCATTTTTCTATTTTTGCGTCCAACTCTTCTTTGCTCAATTCACTTAGAGCCAAAAGACTATCCCAACGCTCTATGATATTAAGATTTTCTACCAAAGAAGTCAATACCCTCTGACGAGAAAGAATAATATTTCTGTGTGGATAATCTTTGTCCATAAGGCTCAGAGCCGTGTCATAATAGAGTTGTGCCTTAACATAGTTTTGCAAAGTATCGTAATATATATTGGCAGCCCTAAGGGCAGAAGCCATTTTTTGAACCTTATTGGTTTTGGAATACTTTACGCTTTCTTCCCATTTTTTGCAGGCTATTGTATAACTTTTGTTTCTATAATATACTTCTCCAATAGCATAGTATATTTGGTCCAAGTACTCTTCGTTTTTATTGTCGTCAAGCATTTTTTCCAAATCTTCTATTATGGAGATGCTGTTTTTCTTGGCTGGGTCAAAACATAGGGCTATATTCAACTGAGAAACAAATTGCATGGAATAATCTGAGGCGTGCCTTGCTGTGTATCTAAAACATTTGCTGGCCTGAGCATATTGCAAATTGTTCATATAAATTTGCCCTTCTATAAATTTGGTTCTTGTGTTGAGTTTTCTTTCAAAGATATTTTTTTTCCTTAGTTGTAGATGTTGCAAAGCCGAAAGAGTTTTCCCCTGTGCTATATCGTTTTCTGC
Organism: Bacteroidota bacterium; assembly: GCA_030540495.1. Classification (GTDB taxonomy): domain Bacteria; phylum Bacteroidota; class Bacteroidia; order Bacteroidales; family P3; genus Scybalousia_A. The sequence goes on along the minus strand of JAUNWC010000061.1, from coordinate 2,033 downwards.
CCAAACAAGATAGAGCATCTTTTTTAGTTTCTTTGGTGCTTTGCCTTCTTCTATGGCTTTGAGTACTTGTTTAAGAACAATTTCTGCTTCGGCATGTTTCTTTTGTTTGCAATAGGTTAGCGATAGCCAAAGCATTGGCTGATAGATTTCCTGTCTGTTTTTCCAATTGGCTATAATGTATTGAAAAGAAGCCTCGGCCGCTTTGTAGTCGTGGGCATAATAACAAGCCTTGCCTATAAGCAAATAAGCATCATCTATTTGAGGATTTTTTTCTATGCCCGAAAAACGCATAGAATGTGTCTTTATTACCTTACCTCCCTTTTCTATTGCTCTGTCTGTATTGCCTTTTATGGCAACGGCTTGCTCATTTGTGCCGTTGATGTATATGGGTAGTATTCTTGTGTAATCGTCTTTCCAGGCTTGGTCTATGCTTCTTTTGCCTTCTTTCAGAGCCTCTTGCCCATTCCAAAGTGCATTATAGTGGGCAGTAATGGAATGATATTTCCTATTTGCCCACTTATCTTTGTGAGTGGAGCAAGACAGAAACAAAATCACAAGGCTCAAAAAGGCAATATATCTTATATTTTTTTTCAACTATTCTAACATTTTTACCCAAAGATAACGCAAAACTTTTTCTTTTATTATAAAAAAAATTATAAGTTATAATAGGTTATAATAGGTTGGAGGCTTAGCCTCCTTTTATAAGAGGCTTAAGCGTATATCATAACTTATGCTATAACCTATATTATAACCTATGTTAACTTTTTTCTGTAAAAAAAATCTTAGATTTCAACAAATTCTTATCTTTGCAGTATGGCAAAAATAAATAGACAGCATTTGATAGACCTTGTAAATTCTTTGGGGCAGGTAAGTCCGGAGGACAAAAGCCAACTTTTGCAACTAATCAACGAGCAAAAGAAATATGGCTTAGTATGGGAAGATAAGCCCGAAGAAGTAGAGCAAGTCTTAAAAGAGAAACTTCCCATAATAGAAGAGGTAAAAGAAAAACGCATACTTAACGACACCGAAGCGGAGAAATACCCCAACCATATAATAATAGAGGGCGACAACCTCCATGCCCTAACCACTCTTTGCTATACCCACGAGGGCAAAATAGATGTTATCTACATAGACCCACCTTATAACACAGGCAACAAAGACTTCAAATACAACGACTCTTTTGTGGATAAGGAAGACGAATACAAGCATAGCAAATGGCTTTCTTTTATGAGCAAACGCTTAAAACTTGCCAAACGCCTACTTTCAGACAAAGGAGTAATCTTTATTTCCATAGACGATAACGAACAAGCACAACTTAAACTATTGTGCGACAGTGTATTAGGGGGGGGTAATTTCATTTGTAATTTTACATGGTTGTCTTCTGGTAAAAAATATGAATTTGAAGAATTTGATGATACAAATATAAAAGTTCTTGGAGCAAATCTGGGAATGTATAAAAGCGGAGTGGAATATGTTTTGGCATATAAAAAGACCTCCGCTTTTAAATTTGCATTAAGGAAAACTGAACAAGATTTTATTGATAGTAGAATAACAAAAAATGGTAATAACATCTCTGTTTTAGACTTTCCCAAAGGATTAAAAATTTATGGAAAAGAAAATATAAAGTTTGAAGGGTGTGTAGGAGGAGATAGCGAGAAGATAGAAATACTAACTCCTGAAGGAATGATTTTTAAAGATGGTATTTTACAGAGCGATATTCAACTAAGAAGTTGTTTTGCAAATCCAAATATGGTAAAAGATTTTTTTGCGGGCAAAGAAGTTATTGATAATAGAGAACAAAAGGTTATAGAAATACATTTTACCTCTACAGGATTACCTTATATGAAAAAAGAAAAAGTAGGAGAGTTACCTACAAATGTATTATCTGGTTTTGGAGATACTTCTATGTGGCGGCAAAAGTTAATTAATATTTTGGGCGGAGAGTATTTTGATTATCCAAAACCAAATATGCTTATTTCTTCGCTGTTGGAATTACATGCCAATAAAGATGCTACCGTTTTAGATTTCTTTGC
>JAUNWC010000060.1 GCA_030540495.1 Bacteroidota bacterium | reverse complement strand
ATAATACTATACGCAAAGAAAAACCTCCCTCTGTGGTAGAATTAGGATAAGAAGAGGATATATAAGGAGTATTTATAGTTATATCAAAAAAGGCTTTAAATATTATTTTCTCAGTTAGAGAATACTCTCCAGAAAGGTTGAGCGATGTAACTTTTGTTCCGGCTGAAACTATATTTACATCTTGGTCTATTTTTCTCAAAACGGTCTTGTTGGTAGTTATGGAAAGGTCGGCTTTTACCAAAATATCGCTCTTAAATTGTCTTACACTCTGTCCTCCTGTCCTTACATTGATGGCAACATCCTTAAATCTATAACCTCCACCAAATACAAAACCAAAACGATTGATTTCTGTCAATTGGGTATTGGAGAAGGAAAGAGAAAGCGAGCGTTCTTTCTTCAATTCAAAATTAAGTTGTAGGGAGTTTTTTAGATTGATGTCTATTTTTATCAATGGGCTTAGTTGTTCGTTGATAAGTATTTGGTTAATGGTGTGTTTTGGAACAAAATTATTGTTCAAAGAATTTCTAATCCACTCCGTGCCATAATCATAGTCAGATACATCGGGAACAGAAGTATTGGTATAGAAAGAAGAAATATTGTAGTTACAAGTATAATTTGAGGATATGGTTATGGAATTTGCCCATTTCTTTACCCAATCCTTTTTGCCAAGCCCTGTGTATGTAATGCGCCAATTAGGCAAAGGCATTTTTAGGAAAGGAGAAAGCGACTGAGAAGAAGCACTCCTGCCCGAATAGGCAGCAAGAAAAGCAGGAATTAAGACTTGTTGAGAAGAAGCCCCATAGCCGTCAGGATAATAATTGCCGTTGGTAGTATCCAAAACAGGCTCTCCATAGTAATCAGAATGATGACGAGAATTTTCTCTTGCCAAACGGTTGGCTATGGTAGTACGATTGCTAAGAAATTCTTCAAAAGTACTACTAACGTTATTATCATCCATACTTCTAAACATAGTACCCAAAGCAAAGAAAGTTATGCTATAACTACCATTGCGATAAGGAGTAGTAGGTCCTATGATTCTGTCCTCTACTTGATTGTATTTATAATAAGCACTATATTGTTCGCTTTCCGTACGTTTAAAAGTCAAATCTATATTAAAGTCAGTAATTGGCTCCACTTTTACCTGAGCATTTATTGTCCTACTCATTTTGGAAAGATATGCAGCATTTTGCATGGTATCAGTTGATAGCCATCCTCTTCTTATTGCCTCCGGCATAATATTTCGTTGAGAACCAAAGACAAAACCAAGACCCGGTGCCCAATTTTCATTTGGTTGCATACCAAAATACTTTGCCCTTGGCATAAATCCCGGAACATAAATACCATTATTGGTACCATATGTAAAGTTAATGGATTTGACACTTGTAAGCAAACGCACAGAGAAATACATAATCTCTTTTAATAAAGGTGTTTTTGTACTATCGGCAGTAGTATCAGCAAGTGGTTGATTCTTATTGTTAGGTTTTGGCATCCTTGGCGAAGATAATTTTACATCCTTGCTCTTATTCTTATTTCTTGTTTCGTAAGCCTTTTGAATAAAAGGAACTTTATTGTATATGGTTGCAAAATTAGCATTGGCTGTGGCATTTATCCTGCGAGAGTTTTCTATGGTATTGCCTAAGTTTTTGGTTGCCTCTGTGGAGGATTGGAAAGTGTATTGAGCCACATATGAACTTGTCAGTCTTAGCCACGAGAACATCGGTATTTTGTTTATTGGCACATTGAAATTAAGTTGCAATTGTTGATGAAATTGCTGTGCCTTACCCAAATCCATTATGGAGTTCCAAACACTGTCTTTTTTAGAACGAGTATCCAAACGACCGCGAGGCTCATCTATCAAAGCATTCATTGTAGCCGAATAGTCCATACGCAAATTGGAAGTGAAATCCCATTTCAAACCATATTCTCTATTCCAATAGAAGTTTTGGTAATAAGTAGGTTCCATAATAACCAAACCCTGCGACTTAGAACGAAGCAAACTCTCTTGAAAATCTTTTAACATATCGCTCCTAAAAGTAATATTCTTTGGTTTGAAATTTATGGTTAAATCTCTTAGAATAGCAAAGGTTTTACTTCTAAAAGCGGGTACTTTGCTAAAAGGTTTCCATCCCTTTTGTTGTACATCATATTGATAATTAAGAGTTAGACGATTTTGAGTGCGTTCATCATATTCTACATCAACATTTCTGCTATAATTACGAGTAAAGGAATAAGAAAGATTAAAATTCTCTATGTCAAAGAAATGTCTGTTATTTGTGGAGCCAACTCTTTCTTTTCTTATATTCATAAAAGAAAAGTTGGTTATTGCATTGTAGTCTTGCACCATGTGTCTTATGGAGTCTCTTTCTCTTTCTGTTCTATAAGAAAGCAAATCTTCTTTAAGAAATACATCTGGGTCAAGGCTGTTGTATCTTGGGTTGCTAACAGTTTTGGAATAGTCAAAGTGGAAAGGCAATCTAATACCAAATCTATCCGGGAAGAATTTGCCAAGTTCTAAGTTGGTAGCAACATCAAAGGTGGAAACATTGTCTTGAGAAATATCAGAAACCGTTTGCTCTATTGTACCAAAACCTGCCGACTTATATGAGCCACTCATAGCCAAATCTCCCAAATCTGCAAGATTAGTCCTCATTGTGCCTCTAACTGCCCAACCTCTTGTCCTATCAAAATCTGTCAAACGCAACTCATTTACCCAAACCTCAACACTCTTTGGCAACATATCATCGTCATCGTATATACTTTGCTTCTTAGGGTTGCGCATACCTATCATTATAACCTTTACATTTGCTATGTTTGGAGAGCCTAAAACCGTTATCTTTCTACCATCAATGTATTCGGTATAAGGTAGGCTTGTGGAGTAATTGGTATTGCCTCCTCTTATCAAAGCATTGCGGTTTGTCTTTACTTTTACTATGGAGTCTAATTCTATTTCTATGTTGTTAGCCTCTGGCCAAACCACTTTGTCTTCAAGCATAGAGGTATACCATGGGGTAAAGGTCAAAGGCAACTCATATTCATAATAATTAGAAGTAAAATCCGTACCAAGACGAATAAACAAAGATACTTCTCCGGTTTGATAATCATCTACTTCATTAACTTTTTCGGCATGGACAAACATTTTCAATTTGTTGTACTGCCTCATATCATAGTCCATAGTCTTATACACCGCACGAGCATCACCATCGGCAAGATTGGTAACCTTTAAGGATAAAGACTGCTCGTTTTGTTGTATGTAACTTGTGGTAGAATATTGTTTTTCCCTTTCTATGCCCGGAGGTAAGCAATAGCCAACAGGAGAACGTTTGCCATTTTCTTCTATATTTACCGTTCCTATGGTAAGGGTGGTATTTTCGGCTTGAGTACCCGTTGGTATCTGACCAAGAGAAAGAAGGTTGTCATTGTACTTTCTCCACTCTGCACTGACCAATTCAAAAGAGGCAAAACGCAATATCACAGGTTTTTTGAAGCCACGAAGAAAAGTACGCATAAACCTTATGCTCTGATAACCATCTATATTGCCTATTTTTCTATTTGGTTCTCTGATAGGTATTTTGAAATGATACCATTTGCAATTGGTAGTACTTCCATTTGCCAAAGAAACATTGTAAGCCTCTTGTATATCGTCTATATAGTTTTCTCCCACGTTCATATGCGCCGGGTCAAGCAATACCTCGTATTCGTAATAATTTTCTGCTTCCGAAAGAGTATTATCCTGATTGATATCCTCCACATTTGGCAAAGAAGTGGCTTGTTGAGACTCGCCTGATGTGGTTATGGAGGAATTGCCCTCAGGGTTGTTATATCGTTTGTATCTATCGGTTATCTTAACATTGTTCCTGTCGTATTCATCCGAACGAAAATACATAAAATCATCTGCCGAAGGGTCGGATAGTAATTTTTCGTAACCCTCTGCACTTACCTGATTTTGATTAGCAAGCAAAAAACGCTCAAAGAAACTCTGCTCGTCCAAAGAATTAAGCCCATCGTAACCAATATCTTGATATTGACGAGAGTTATCATCATTGGAAAAAGCATTTACCACCACTTGCAACTTAGGAACTCTTCCCCATATGGTAGTATCCACATTCTCCACCACAGCCGAAGTTGGCAAACCGTTTTCATAACTCTTTCTTCCATCTCTTAGTATATCCTCAGAAACATCTCCAAGATTGAAATAAAGTTTTCCTCCCTCGCTATCGGGGTCTTCTATAAACGGGTCCATCAACCAAAAATCTATGGATTCTATATTGGCAGATTCAAAATCCGTAGCATCAAGTTTCCTCATAATACCACCCCAACGAGTCTCGGGGGCATTAAGATTGGCATCGGCATCCAAACCGTGCGAAAAAGCCGAAAGGGTATCGTAGTTATAAGGTCCTCTTTCCGAAGGATAAAAAGCAATATTAAACTCGTGTATATTGTTTCTTTGTCCCTGAACCAATTCTTTGTTTGGATAAACCTCAGATTCTAATATCTCTCTTGCGTATGGTTTGCTCCTGTCATCATTGTTTATGTTGCTTGGAGCCGCTCCGTTGTAAAAATTGTCGTCTATGGAATACCAGGCTATTTTTGCCCTATTAAAACCATATGCAAGACCAGAGTTTTTGAATGTTTCAGGGAAAAGAGAATTAGGAGTATCATAGTCTTGAGGAGTGGAAGCCAAAAACCAAGCATTCACTGCCCTTAAATCATAACTTCTTTTGCTTGTTTCAAAATCGTCTATGTATGCAGTACCCGAGGAGCCTATGGCTGCCGAGTTGCCCGGTATAAATTGTGCTATCTCTCCCTCAAAATTTAAGGTGGAAGGAGTATTTGTGCTATAAAAAGGCAACCAATCCATAATCTTGGTAATAAAAGGCACTTGCTTGGTAAAATGCAAATCAAATCCCAAAAGACTATTGCTTATAGGCTCTTCGCCATAATTTACTTTTTGGGTTATAGGAGATTCATGCAAATGCATAAATGTTGCTCCCAAAGACAACTCTGGCGATACGGTATAAGTACCTCTAAGCCCCATCATCCATTTGGTTGTCATAGAAAAAGTAGAATTGCTCTCTGTGGAAACTGTTATAGGAGTACCCGAAGAAAGATAAGCACCATTGATAATCTTTACTCTACCCATAGCATAATCCACAGTGTAATCTACTCCTTCTTGCAACTGTATGCCTCCTGCCATAACGGTTACACTACCCTGTGGCACATTGACCGCACCCAAACTTATTTCTCCCCCCGAAGAAGAAGAGCGATACCTACCCTCCAAATAATACTTATTCTTTTCTGTATATTGTTGAGCCTGAGAACGAGTAAGGGTATATAAGGAGTCAAAACAATACTTACTTGCATATTCCTCATCGTTAAGCATCTCCCTAAGGTCTTTACCAAAAGGCTCCACATATGGAAAATATATCAAACCACGAGAAGAATTTACCAACCCTGCACCTGTAGAAGAAACCTCCACATAGTCAAAAACTCCATCGGGATACATATTCTGCTTGGTATCCATTCTATCCAAGCCAAAAACTTGAAGCAATGGAATGGAAGCCAAAGGACCTTCTGTAAAATAACCAGTTTCTATTCCTTCCTCATCGCCAAGATACATAATATTTAAACGAAAATCATCAGAAGAAAGTTGAGAAGAACCTACCCAATAAACATTCTTCATCATTAGTTTCCAAATAGGATTTCTAACGTTCAAGGAAGAGGACTTCAACAATTTTACTATCAAAGTGTTTGGGTCGGTTATACCCTCGTCCGAAAATTCTCCAACCTGATAAACAGTAGTATCTCCAACTATTTGATATTGATAAGCCACCGCAAGAACTTGGTCGTTTGACAAGGATTGATTAAGGGAGATGAAACCGAGTTGAGTATTCAGTGTGTATTCGCTTTCAGAAAGTTTTCTTGCACTCTCTACTTTTTCGTAGTTCTGCCCGGAAACAAAACCCATACCCTGCAAAGTGTTTCCCACTGTGTTAATATTTCTCAAAGAGGAAGGATTGGCTATAAGAAACAAATCATTAGAAAGTTCGTTATCTGGGTATTCTGAGCCATATGGATTGGTAAAGTTAGGCATGGTGCAATAAGGGTTCTTTTCTCCCAAATCAGAAAAAGCAACAATATTTCTATTGTTATTTACCGCACTTCCTATATTTGTTTTCCATACTTCTATCTTTGTGATAACTATATTGCTATTTACTATGGGGAAAGTAGACATTGCTTTGTTATAGTTGTCATAAAAATATTGAGCAAGGAAAAAGTGTTTGTTTTCGTCATACTCATCAGCCTTGAAGTTAAACTCTTGAGTTTGGGCTCCGTTCTGCACCGTTATGCTTTGACTTTCACTCTTTTGCTGAGAAGCCAAAACATCTAACAACAAATTGCCAAACTTCAATTTTGCTTTTACTCCAAAAAGGTTCTGCACACCTGTTATAAGTGTGGTAGGCAAGGCAAAAGAAACATTACCAGCCTCCAAAAGTTGAAGAATATCGTCTTCTTTGCCCTCGTATTTAAATTTCAAAAGTTCTTTCTCAAAATCAAAAGTTGCTCCGCTATTGTAGTTAAAATTAAATGAAACAGCATTGCCTATTTGAGCCAAAGCATTAAACTGCAAGTCTTCGTCAAAATCAAACCTTGTAACACTTCTTGCATTTTCGTTCAAAGAAAGGTTCTCGTTTTTGTTATTTACCAAAGCAAATTTCAAATCTATACCTCCCGAAAGCCTTATATCTATATCCTGCCCTCCAAAAATCTTATCCATCCATTCACTATTGATTCTAAGCGAGGGAATCAAAGAAGAAAGACTCTCATCGTTTTGCAACAAAACAGCACTCCCTGCCCTGTCTTTCCAATAAGAATCTATCATTCTATCCAAATCATATTTTTGGTATTCGTCAAAGGAAAGTTTTCTTGTTGCTATTACTACATCTCCAACTTTTTTTACTTCTATGTATTCGTTGGTTGTAGGGTCGTATTGTACTGAGGTAGTTACGTTTTGAGGGTCTTGCAAATACAAAGGACTCTCCGCGTTTTCCTTTATGGGAAAATGTAGCGTATCCAAAGGAAAAGAACTCTCCGCTAACACATCCAAGACGGCGAGAAACAAAAACAATAATATAGAGTACCTTCTTACTATCATCTATTGAGGTTATAACCTTTTCAACGCTTGCTTTATTAAATTTTCTACACTTATTTGTTTATCCTCTTTGAGTATTTTATCCAAAGTTTTTTCTACTATAACCTTATTAAATCCTAAAGTCTGCAATGCTAATAACGCTTCTTCTCTGTTTTTATTGTTTATTGGAATATCAATATTTGTATTTTCAAGGGAGTATGTCCATTTTTTCAACTTGTCTTTTAATTCTACCACAACCCTTTGTGCCGTTTTGGTGCCTACTCCCTTAATGGAGTTTATTGTTTTTATATCCTCAGAAAGTATGGCAGAAACTATCTCATCCACCCCAAGTGAGGAAAGCATCATTCTTGCCGTATTTGGTCCTATTCCACTTACACCTATAAACAACCTAAATAACTCTCGTTCCTTCTCTTCCATAAAACCATAAAGTATTTGGGCATCCTCCCTTACAACATAGTGAACAAGAACTTTACCCTCCGACAAATCTTTTACCTTTGAATAAGAATAAAGACTAATTTCCACCCTATACCCTACTCCACCACAATCCACAACTATAAAGGACGGAGTTATCAAAGTAAATTTACCATTTAAATATTCAAACATAGACTTAATATTTTTTTACAACAAGGTGCAAAGTTACAAAAAAGTTGGGATAGGTTGCAGCCGTTGGCTGTTTTATAGGGTAAAGCCGGTTGATAGGTTAGCATAAGTTATAATAGGTTAGGATAGGTTTTGATA
>JAUNWC010000059.1:1093-7894 GCA_030540495.1 Bacteroidota bacterium | reverse complement strand
TTTGTAATTCCTTAAAAGATAAAACAATGAAAAAAATATTTTGTCTATTGTATATAGGTGTTTTATTGGTTTGTGGGTATGTTTTTGGGCAAACGTCTCTTTGTTTTGAGAAGAATTTAGGACAATGGGATAAGGAAATACTTTTCAAAACATCTTTCAAACAGGGCAACGTATATCTTAGACAAGATAGAATTAGCGTTTTGCTAAAGGATAGCAATAACCACAATTTTCACCCTCACAATATAGATAAAAAGGAGAAAAATAATTATGCAATTTTCTCTATACGACCCAAAACCAACAATAAAGCGGAGATTATCTCTTTGGAACAAAAAGAATATTACACAAATTATTTTCTAAGCAAAGACAAACACTATAAAAGAGTACCTTGTTTTGAATCAGTGGTTTATAAAGAAATTTACAACAATATAGATTGGAAAATAGAAACAGAGAACAACTATATAAAGCATACTTTTGTGGTGCATCCAAAGGGTAGGGTAGAGGAGATAGAAATAGAATATATTGGAGCGGAAAGTTTGATAACAAAAGAGGGCGAGTTGATTATAACTACCAAATATGGGCAAATAACGGAGCCAAAACCTTATATATTTCAAAGAAAAGACAATGAAATAATAAGAGTGGAGGGTGGTTTTGTGCTTAAAGATAGGAGTATAAAATATTTTGTGGAGTCTTATGATGAGAATTATGATTTGGAAATAGACCCTGGCTTGGTTTTTTCTACTTATTCTGGCTCACACTCAGATACTTGGGGAATGACTTCTTGTTATGACCAATATGGCAGAATAATTAGTGGAGGAATAGTAAATGGAGAAAATTACCCTATAACCGAAGGCGCTTATGAAGATACATTTAAGGGCAATTGGGATTGTGTAATAACAAAATATAACGATGATGCCTCTGCTCCTGTTTTTTCTACTTTTTTGGGAGGAAGCAAAGGAGAGATGCCTCATAGTATGATAGTTAATAGCAATGAAGAAATTGTTATTTTGGGAACAACGGGCAGTAGCGATTTTCCTACAAGCGACTATGCTTTTCAACCATTGTTTAAAGGCGGAGATGCTATAAATTACGAAAATACAATAAGTTATTCCAATGGAGCGGATATATTTATTACTTGTCTTTCTCCTATGGGTGATAGTGTTTTGGCTTCTACTTTTTTGGGAGGTAGTGGCAATGATGGATTGAATTTCAAAAGTTCTTATGGTTCTTCTTATCAAATCTTATATGATGGCAACGATTCCCTTTACGCCAATTATGGGGATATAGCAAGGGGCGAGGTTATAACGGATAAAGACAACAATGTATATATAGCGAGTTGTACTTTTTCTACGGATTTTCCCACAAGCATAGGTTGTTATCAAAACATTAATAAGGGAGGACAAGAAGCCGTGGCGGTAAAATTGGATAGGTCTTTGTCTCATTTGCTTTATTCCACATATATAGGAGGTACGGGCAACGAGGCTGCTTATTCTTTGGATATAGATTCTCTTAATAGAATATACATAAGCGGAGGCACAACTTCCATAGATTTTCCCTCCACTAACAATGCTTATAATTCTTCTTTTAACGGAGGAAGTACTGATGCTTTTCTTTGTCGCTTGTCTTGTGAAGGGACGCTTTTGGAGGCTTCTACTTTTTTTGGTTCTTCGGAGTATGACCAAGCCTTTTTTGTACGTTTGGACAATGATTTCTATCCTTATATTTTTGGACAAACAAAGGCAAGTGGCTCTACTCTAATACATAATGTTCAATATAGCATACCAAATAGTGGTCAATTTGTTGCCAAATTTTCTAAGGATTTAGACTCTTTGAAATGGTCTACGGTCTTTGGCTCAGGTGATGGTATGATAAATATTTCTCCTGTGGGCTTTGCAGTGGATATTTGTGGCAGAATATATTGTGCGGGCTGGGGTAGGGTTTTCAAATATCAGCAAAATAGTTTGGGATATGCTCATTTGGGTACAGAGAATTTGCAAACCTCTTCTAATGCTTATTCTACACAAACGGACGGACAAGATTTCTATATTATGGCTATGGAGAGGGATGCTGCGGGATTTAATTATGGCTCTTTCTTTGGAGAGGTAACCTCAGTGGCAACACAAGGAGCAGACCACGTGGATGGAGGCACTTCGCGTTTTGATAGATATGGCAATTTATATCAAACTATATGTGCTTCTTGTGGTGGCAGTCAGGGAATGCCCGTTAGTGCTAATGCTTATAGCAGTGCCAATCTTTCCTCTAATTGCAATATGGGTTCTTTTAAATTTGAGGTCAATAACGATTTTGCAGTAGCAAATTTTAAAACACCTGCTCCCTCTTGCAATACCAATACCATAAGTTTTGAAAATCTTTCTCGTGGAGATAGTTTTTTGTGGAACTTTGGAGACGGCACCACCTCTTCCTCTTCCTCTTACTCTCCTACTCATACCTATCAAAATGCGGGTACCTATCAAGTAACACTTATTGCTAACAGTTCCAATGGTTGTAGGTTATCGGATACAATAATAAAAAATGTTATAATACTTGGAGATACTTCCTATTATATAGACAGCATAGAAACTTGTGCTTCTGTGCCTATACAAATAGGAATAAATTTCAATTACTATGGTGATGATGTAAGTTTTGTTTGGCATCCGGGAAATATGGTTAGCGATTCCACTATTATAAGCCCTTATTTCATAGGCATAGAGCCTCAACTTCTATGCCTTATAATAGACAATAACGAATGCAAAGATACTATATATCAATACGTAAATACTACCAAACTATCCAACAATATTATAGATACTTTTAATTTTTGTTCTTTGCCTATGGAGTATTTTCTTCCCGAAATAGAAAACACAAGTATAGAACTCTCCTTTGATAGAGAATTTATTGACCTAATTACTCCATCTTTACAGCAAAGCATAATAATAAACGATACTACAAACAAATACCTCTATTTTTCTTTGACCAATGGCAATTGCAGAAATGTAGATAGTGTTTATCTTAATTATTCGGGTTATGATTTTGAATTAGAGATAATAAACACAGGTTGCTTGCAAGACAACAACGGACAAGCAAGAGTATTGCAACATAGTTTTCCCTCTGAGGTTAGTTATCATTGGTCTTGTTCAAATAAGGACACCAATGCTGTGGAAAATCTTTCTGCAGGTGTTTATACCATAAGACTACAAGATAATAATGGATGCTCCTTGGAAAAAGAATTTGTTATTACTTCGTATAGTGATTTGAACGTGGAGGTAGAAACAAAGAATAATTCTTGCATAGGAGTAAATAATGGAGAAATAGTCTTGCATATAAGCGGAGGTTTGTCTCCATATACAATAGAATGGAACAACTCTTTGGTAGATACTATTTTGCAAAATCTTTTCGAAGGAGTATATACCTACAACATAACTGACCAAACAGGCTGTAATATAAGTGGAGCCGTAAATATAGAACCTTTATATGCTATACAAATAGAATTAGAACAAACAGAAAACAACTGCCCTACGGGTTGCTCGGCTCAAATTCTTTCTTATGTAAGTTTTGGACAAGAGCCTTATTCTTATGCGTGGAGCAATGGAGAAAGTAGTCCAAATATTTATGATTTGTGCAACGGTAGTTATAGCATAGTGGTAGAGGATAATAATGGTTGCAAGGGATATGGCTCAGCGGAAATTACTAACATAGATATTTTTGAAAACTTCGAAACCTGGGCTTCGGATTATAGGGTTTATGATGGAGCAAAAATAACTCTTTATTCCACAGAATTAGAAGGTTTTACTTATTTATGGTCGCCATCTGATAATCTTTCTTCTCCAACCAAACCTTCCACTTCGGCTACTATGTACGAAAGCACAGATTTTAGTGTTTTTGTAACCGATAATAAGGGATGTTACAAAGAGGATACTCTGCATATAGAAGTAGAATTTGTTGATTGTGGTGAGCCTAATATTTTTATTCCTAATGCTTTTACTCCTAATGGAGATGGAATAAACGACTTTGTTGCTATTTCGGGTGAATATATAGCCTCTTTGAATTTTGCTATATACGACCGTTGGGGAGAAAAAGTCTTCTCTACCACAGATATCAATCAAACTTGGGATGGTACTTTTAGAGGCAAACCTTGTCAAGCAGGAGTTTATTACTATAAGTTGGAAGTCAATTGCGAGGGTGGAAAAACTTTTGTTAAGGGAGGAGATATAACTCTTATACGCTAATACTTATAAAGAAAAAAATGGCAAAACGAAATAAATACTATGTTGTTTGGGTAGGAAGAAAGACAGGTATATTCTACTCTTGGGAAGATTGCAAAAAGAGTGTAGAAAAGTTTGAAAATGCAAAATACAAATCCTTTGACACTCTTGCCCAAGCCCAAGAGGCTTTTACTATACAGGGATACAATTTCTTTTATCAAAAGAAACAGAAACCACCTCTACCCAAAGATATTTCTGTTTCTTCGCACTTGCCAATTATAGATGCTTTATGCACCGATGCGGCTTGTAGTGGCAATCCAGGTGTTATGGAATACCAAGGCGTGTATATCAAAACGGGTAAAAGACTTTTTCATTTCATTTCTCCCATAGGCACAAACAATATAGGCGAATTTTTGGGAATAGTACATGGACTTTCTTATTTGAAAAAACACAACTATCCTCAACCTCTCTATACCGACAGCGTCAATGCAATGAAATGGGTTAGGGACAAAAAATGCAAAACCAAACTACCTCTAACTCCTCAAACCAAAGAACTTTTTGATTATATACATAGGGCAGAGCATTGGCTTAAAACCAACAATTATACAACTCAAATACTAAAATGGGATACACAACACTGGGGAGAAATTCCCGCTGATTTTAATAGAAAATAATAAGTTTTCTTGCCCATTGTTTTTTTCTTGTCAGTGGTTTTTCTGACAAAATGTCATATAGATTTTTTTGGCACAAGGTTTGAAATCTTACCTTTTGTTGTTTCTTTTTCTTATAAAGAACAATGGAAAATGTAATTTGATTATTAACGAAAAAAAATAAATAAAACAATGGGAAAGATAATAGGAATAGACCTTGGAACTACGAACTCTTGCGTAGCAGTAATGGAAGGTAATGAAACAGTGGTAATACCAAATAGTGAAGGTACTCGTACAACTCCTTCGGTGGTTGGTTTTACCAAGGATGGAGAAAGAAAAGTAGGTAATCCGGCAAAACGTCAAGCCATAACCAACCCTCAAAATACTATTTATAGTATAAAGAGATTTATGGGCAATATGTATGACCAAGTACAAGAGGAAATAAAACATATACCATATAAAGTAGTTAGAGGAGATAACAATACTCCAAGGGTGGATATTAATGGCAAACTATATACTCCTCAAGAAATATCTGCTATTATTTTGCAAAAGATGAAAAAAACAGCAGAGGACTATCTTGGACAGAGTGTAACAGAAGCGGTTATTACAGTGCCTGCTTACTTCAACGATTCTCAACGTCAAGCAACCAAAGAGGCTGGAGAGATTGCGGGATTGAAAGTAAGACGTATTATCAACGAGCCTACTGCAGCGGCTTTGGCATATGGTTTGGATAAAAAGAACGCTGATTCTCATATAGCAGTATTTGACCTTGGTGGAGGTACTTTTGATATTAGTATTTTGGAACTTGGAGACGGAGTTTTTGAGGTAAAATCTACCAATGGAGATACTCACCTTGGAGGAGATGATTTTGATAGAAAGATTATCAACTTCCTTGCAGAAGAATTTATGAAGGATAATCCTAACGTAGATTTGAGAAAAGACCCTATGGCTCTTCAACGTTTGAAAGAGGCAGCAGAGAAAGCCAAAATAGAACTTTCTTCTTCTACTCAAACGGAGATAAACCTTCCTTATATTACTTCAATAGACAATGTACCACAACACTTAAATGTTTCTCTTACAAGAAGTAAATTTG
Source organism: Bacteroidota bacterium (assembly GCA_030540495.1). Taxonomy (GTDB): domain Bacteria; phylum Bacteroidota; class Bacteroidia; order Bacteroidales; family P3; genus Scybalousia_A. The sequence continues at coordinate 1,952 of JAUNWC010000059.1, read as the reverse complement.
AGCAACTTTGCGATGACCTTATCAAGCGTTGTTTGATACCTTGTGAAAAGGCTTTGCAAGATGCAGGTTATGACAAAAGTAAGATAGATGAGGTTATTCTTGTGGGAGGTTCTACTCGTATTCCTGCGGTTCAACAATTGGTACAAGATTTCTTTGGTAAGGCTCCAAACAAGTCTGTTAATCCAGATGAAGTAGTTGCTATAGGAGCAGCAATACAAGGAGGTGTGCTTACGGGAGAGGTAAAAGATGTGTTGTTGCTTGATGTTACTCCTTTGTCTTTGGGTATAGAGACTTTGGGCGGTGTTATGACCAAACTTATAGAGGCAAACACAACAATACCTACAAAGAAATCTCAAGTTTTCTCTACAGCACAAGACAATCAACCAAGCGTAGAAATCAATGTTTTGCAAGGAGAAAGGGCACGTGCGGCAGACAACAAGAGTTTGGGTAGATTCATCCTTAGCGACTTACCTCCTGCTCAAAGAGGTGTGCCACAGATAGAGGTTACTTTTGATATAGATGCCAACGGAATATTAAATGTTTCGGCTCTTGATAAAGCCACAGGCAAACAGCAGAGCATAAAGATAGAGGCTTCCAGTGGTTTATCTGAGGAGGAAATCAAAAAAATGAAAGCCGATGCTGAGGCACATGCAGACGAGGATAAGAGAATGAAAGAAGAAGCAGACAAAATCAATGCTGCAGATTCTATGATATTCCAAACAGAAAAATTCTTAAAGGACAATGCTGATAAAGTGCCTGCGGATAAAAAATCAGAGGTAGAGAGTGCTTTGAAAGATTTGAAAGATGCTCATGCACAAAGAAATATATCTGGTATAGACTCTGCTACAGAAAGACTTAA
>JAUNWC010000059.1:0-1083 GCA_030540495.1 Bacteroidota bacterium | reverse complement strand
GTCAAAATATGTATCAAGGTGGCAATACCAATCAAGGACAGCCTCAAGGCAATGCACAAAGTGATAATACCTCTGCAAATAACAATCAGGGCAACGGAGACGATAATGTAACTGATGCAGATTTTGAAGAAGTAAAATAATCACAAACTTGTATAGTTAATAATTTTCTATAGGCAGGTGAAAATTTTTTCACCTGCTTATGTTTTTTAGCCTGTGGCTACAACCTATGCTAACCTATAAATACTTATATTCCAAATTTAACTTAAATCTAATATTTTCCTTGTTTTATATTTATGCAATAAAACATATATCAAAATCGTTTTTCACTTTATAGAACGATAATAATAAGAAAAAAATGAGAGGGAAAATATTTATAATAACATTGGTTGTCTTTTTTTGCTTAAATGTTACGGCACAAAGGTTTAATGGTTTTTCTAATAATATTGATGATTATATTGCCAACTTGGAAGAACTCTATAAAACAGATGCTAATATGAAAAAAGAGCAGAAAAAAGACTGGGAAACGCTTATGTTACAATACGACAGCGTTTGGAATACTTTTTCTTCCTCTCATAAGAAAGACGTATTGAAACTTTCCCAACTAATGCTCAAAAAGAATATTAGGGCAAGAAATGGTTTTTATGATTTTCTTTTAACTCAAATTGCTTTTACCTCTTCTAATCAATCGCAAGAAAGTTATAACCAATGGCTTAAAGGTATGTATAAATATCTTTCTGCACACAATATAGCCATATACAACAAGGCTATGGAAACAACTTATAATCTACTTGCCCACAATTGTTTATACTTATCAAAAACTACCCGCTGGGCTTTTGAAGAGGGTGCTTCTTACATATTCAGGGAGGATACTTTAAGGGGAGTTTATGCTGATTTTTCTTCTCCTATAAATATCAATTATTCCTCTACTTCGGATGCAAATACCATATATAACACTGTGGGTAGATTGTATTTGATGGAAGAGAATTGGGAAGGAAACTTTGGAGTGGTTACTTGGGAAAAAGCAGGATTGAATAAGGATAGTGTTTTTGTAACTCTAAATAAATATAATGTTGCTTTGAAAAC
>JAUNWC010000058.1 GCA_030540495.1 Bacteroidota bacterium | reverse complement strand
AATGAAGGAAAAAGTAAAAAAAATAAAAAAAAAGTAAAAAAAAATTTGGTGGGTATCAAAAAAGGTTATAATTTTGCATCCTGAAACGAGAGGAGCATCTGTGGCGGAATTGGTAGACGCGCTAGACTCAAAATCTGGTGTCCGCAAGGGCTTAAGGGTTCAAGTCCCTTCAGATGTACAAAAGCGACTAAAGAGTTTTTCTTTGGTCGCTTTTTTTGATTTTTAGGAGGGTGAGGTAGGATGGAGTAGGTTATTCTAAGTTAGTATAGGCTGTTATAGAAGGGAAAAGCCTTTACTCTTTTTATACGCTTATGCGTCTTATAAAACAGCCTGTGGCTGTAACCTACAACAACCTATTATACCCTACTAAAAATAATATCTCATATAACAATAAAAAAGAAATATGGACGTTTTTTGTTTGTATAAAAAATAATAATAAAGTAGAATATGGAATTAAAAACTCAGAAAGACAAAGTGTCTTATATTCTTGGGGAAGATATAGGCAAAAGTATTGTGGCTCAAGGTTATGATTTGAATGTAGATGTATTTGTAGAGACTATCAAACAAGCCGCTATGGGCAAGTTGGAAAATACAATGACCGAGCAGGAGAAGAACGAAGTAATGCAAGCCTGGCAAACAGAAATGCAAGCAAAACAACAAGCCAAAGCAAAACAACAAAGCGAGCAACACAGAAAAGAAGGAGAAACATTTTTGCAAAACAATAGAAAGAATGAAAATGTAGTGGAGACTCCTTCTGGTTTGCAATACACGGTTATAAGCGAAGGTGCGGGAGCAAAACCAAAAGCAACCGATAAGGTTAGAGTACATTATCATGGTACTTTGCTTAATGGCACTGTTTTTGACTCTTCTGTACAAAGAGGAGAGAGTATTGTTTTTCCTCTAAATCAAGTTATTGCAGGCTGGACAGAAGGAGTTCAATTAATGAACGTTGGTAGCAAATATCGTTTCTTTATCCCGGCAGACTTGGCTTATGGCAATCAACCTGTGGGCAATATTCCGGCAGGCTCTACCCTTATTTTTGAGGTAGAATTGTTGGGAATAGAATAAGAAGTTTTTTTGTAGGTTGGTATAAGTTATAGCCATAGTTTTTTTTATGTAGCAAAGCTCTTATACCAACCTATATTAATCTATATTTATAACCAAAAACTTATTATCTTACACAAAACAATGAAAAAGCAGGAATATATCATAGCAAAAGGAATTAAGGTGAATAATCTAAAAAACATAGATGTAAGCCTTCCTCAAAATTCTCTTATTGTAATAACCGGTGTTAGTGGAAGTGGCAAATCTTCTTTGGCTTTTGATACTTTGTTTGCAGAGGGGCAAAGAAGATATATAGAAAGCCTTTCTTCATATGCTCGGCAGTTTATAGGTCGTATGCCAAAGCCTCAGGTAGATAAAATAGAAAATCTTCCTCCAGCCATAGCCGTACATCAAAGAACCATCAACCGCAACCCTCGTTCCACTGTTGGCACTATGACTGAAATATATGAATACCTTAAACTTCTTTATACCAAAATAGGCAAAACCTACTCGCCTATTTCGGGTAAGGAGGTCAGAAGAGATTCTGTTACAAGTGTAGTGGATAACATACTGAACAACTATCTGAATAAGAGAATATATATTCTTTCGCCCTTGAGAATGGGAACTGAGGAAATAAAACAGAGATTGGAAACTTTGTTTCAAATGGGTTATACTCGTTTGTTTTTGAAAGGAGAAATTATTAGCATAGAAGAACTTTTGACTAAAGACTCTATTGCCAAAAAATACGAAAAAGCCTCTTTGCTTGTGGATAGATTGTTGATAAACAATAAAGAAGATAGCATAAAGTTAAGACTTTCGGAAAGCGTCCATACTGCTTTTAATGAATCAGAAGGTACTTGTATAATTTATTCTGAGGACAAGCAAGAAACTTTTTCTAATCGTTTTGAAAGAGATGGTATTGAGTTTGTTAAGCCCTCGGAGAATTTCTTTTCCTTTAATAATAAATATGGAGCGTGTCCTACTTGTGAGGGTTTGGGATATGTGGAAGGTATAAGCAAAGAATTGGTTATTACCAACCCTAATCTTTCTGTGTATGAAGATGTGGTCAATTGTTGGAAAGGAGCAGTAATGTCTCGTTTCAAACAAGATTTTATTGTAAAGGCACACAATATTTTTCCTATTCACAAACCTTATATTCAACTAACAGACAAACAAAAAGATTTGCTTTGGAAGGGAAACAAAGATATTATAGGAATAAATAAATTTTTTGAAATCATAAAAAAAGAATCCTATAAGATACAATATCGTGTGCTTTTGTCTCGGTATAGAGGCAAAACAGTTTGTCCTGATTGCGAGGGTTCGCGCTTGAGAAAGGATGTTGCTTACGTAAAGATTGCGGGCAAATCGTTGATAGATATTCTTAATATGCCAATAGATGAGGTTGCAGATTTTTTTAATAAATTGGAACTTAACGACTATGAAACTCAAGCCTCAGAAAGAATACTTAAAGAAATAACCACCCGATTAGAATATTTATTAGAAGTAGGGCTTGGTTATCTAACTCTTTCGCGTAGGGCAAATACTCTTTCTGGCGGTGAGGCTCAAAGAATAATTCTTGCTACAAGCATAGGCTCTCCATTAGTTGGCTCTATGTATATCTTGGACGAGCCAACAATAGGTTTGCATACCATAGACACCAATAATCTTATACAGGTTCTTAAAGATTTGAGAGACGAGGGAAATACTGTTATAGTGGTAGAGCATGACGAAGATGTAATAAGAAATGCTGACTATGTTATAGATATAGGTCCTTTTGCTGGAATAAATGGAGGAGAGGTGTGTCTTTCTTGTAGTGCAGAGCAATTGAAGGATAAATCTTTTCAAAAGAAAAATAATTCCTCTTCTCTAACGCTTCAATATCTAAGTGGAGAAAAAACAATAGCCTTGCCTAAAACATATAGAAAGAGCAAAGAATACATACAAATAGACAATGTTTATAAAAACAATATACAGGGAGTAAGCCTTAGAGTACCTTTAAAAGAGAAAGTTGTTGTGTGTGGAGTAAGTGGTAGTGGCAAAAGTACTTTGATAAACAAGGTTTTTGTTAATGCAATAAGACAATATTTGGATTTACCTTGCGAAGAAGTGCCAAATTGTTCTTCTGCTCATGGCTCGCTTTCTGTTATCAAAGATATTCAAGTTATAGACCAAAACTCCATAGGGCGTTCTTCTCGTAGCAACCCTGCTTTATATACGGGAGTATTTGATAATATACGTACTTTGTTTGCCAATCAGCCTTTGGCGAAAGCAAGAAAAATACAACCTGGCTATTTCTCTTTTAATGTAGAAGGAGGAGGCAGGTGTGAGGCTTGCAAAGGAGAGGGAAGCATAGATGTAAAAATGCAGTTTATGGCAGATGTTACTTTGGAGTGTGAGGCCTGTCATGGCAAACGTTATACTGAGGATGCTTTGGAAATAAAGTATAAGGACAAAAATATTTCTGATGTTCTTGGTATGAGCATAGATGAGGCTTTTGACTTTTTTGACGACAATCAAGATAGTACAATAAAGAATATATCCTATGTTTTAGGGGTTTTGCGACAAGTAGGTCTTGGTTATCTTTCTTTGGGACAGTCGCTTAGTACTCTTTCGGGAGGTGAGGCTCAAAGAATAAAATTGGCAACCTATTTGCAAAAAGGCAAAAGTCTTCAACCTACTCTATTTGTTTTTGATGAGCCAACAACGGGTTTGCATTTTGATGATATACACAAACTTAACGAATGTTTTGATGCTTTGATAGACAATGGTCATTCTGTGGTTATAATAGAGCATCATTTGGATATAATAAAAACAGCAGATTGGTTGATAGAACTTGGATATGGTGGAGGCAAGCATGGAGGAAAAATTATTTTTGAGGGTACTCCTAAGGATATGATAAAACAAGATACTCCTACTGCTAAGTTTTTGAAAGAAAAATTCTAAATCTTAGGAAAAAACTATGCTTTGCTATGAAATATAAAAAAATATATATTTGTTGTTTGTTGCTTGTATTTTTTCCTTTGTTTACGCAGGCTCAGCAGGATAGTTTGCTTGAGAAACGATACAATATTGCTTTGGGTTACAAGAATAAAGACAGAAAGGCTAATGTGAACGTAGGGCTTGTTGGCGATATAAATATTCTGAAAGGCATACAATTCAACCTTGTTTCCTCGTGGATAAGACAAGAAGGCAAAGGAGTAAATTGGGGTGGAGTAGGAGCCTTCTCTCATAAGAATATAAAAGGTTGGCAATATGGCTCTGTAATAAACATTGTGGGAGGAGAGATGAAAGGACTTCAATCTTCCTTTGTAATGAATCTTGCCAAACAAACAAAAGGAGTGCAAATATCCACTTTTAATAATTTGAATGGAGGAAGGTTAAAGGGACTGCAACTTTGTGGAATAGAAAATATTTCTATTGGCGTGGAAAGAGGAATGCAATTTGCAGGAGTAACCAATATTAGCATAAACAATATGAGAGGCTTTCAATTTTCTCCTTTTAATTATGCAGATACCCTAAACGGATTGCAAATTGGAGTAATCAATATTGCCATAGAACAAGAGAAAGGCGTGCAGGTGGGTATTTTTAATTATTCTCGCAACAATACCGCAAAGAAGATAGGTTTGGTGAATCTTTCTCCTTTGACTCGCATACAGATGATGGTTTTTGGTGGCAATGCTTCAAAAATCAATATAGCCGCTCGTTTCAAAAACAATAATACCTATAATATACTTGGTTTTGGCACGCATTATATGGGATTGGACGAGGAATTTTCGGGTTCTTTTTTCTATCGCTTGGGCTATTGGACAAATATTTTTAACAACAAATGGTCTGTATATGGAGATTTGGGCTTTTCTCATATAGAAACTTTTCAGCAAAACGATATTCAAACACCAGAAAGGCTTTATTCTTTGAATGCTAATATAAGTTTGGAATATCAGTATTTGCAACACTTAGGCTTTTTTGTAGGAAGTGGATATGGAGTGGATAGATATTACCAACACAATAAAAATTATAGAAAGTCTTTTCTTTTGAAAGTAGGCTTGGTTTTATTCTAAGAAAAATATGATGGTGAAAGGAGTTTTAAAAATAACATTATTTGTTTTGTTGTTTTCTTGCCTAACAATTGGTAGGGCAGAGGAGGTTTCTTTTTATGATACGGATTCTAATGCGGTGCTTATTAAAGGGAATGATTTTTTATCTGATTCCATACCACAAGAGATTATAAGAAAAGAAGAACCTACCTCTAATCTATGCAAAAGTCTTTGGATTTCAACTGCTGAGGTGGTTGGGATAAATGTTTTTGTTAATAGTTTTGATAGGTTTATTCTTGATGCAGAATTTGCCCGAGTAAGTTTTCATAGCATACAACACAATATAGAAAATGGTTTTGTGTGGGATTATGATAAGTTTTCTACTAATTTGTTTTTTCATCCTTATCATGGAGGTTTGTACTTTAATGCAGCAAGAAGCAATGGACTGAATTTTTGGCAATCGGCTCCTTTTAGTTTGTTTGGCTCATTTATGTGGGAAGTAGCAGGAGAAGTAGAGCCACCGAGCATTAATGATATTTTTGCCACTACGCTTGGAGGCATAGCCATAGGCGAGATAACCCATAGGCTTTCCAATCTTGTTATAGACGAATCTTCATATGGTTGGGAAAGATTTTTTAGAGAATTCTTTGTTACTGCCATTTGTCCTATCAAAGGGCTCAATCGTATTCTCAGAGGAGAGGCTTGGCAACACAAAACCTCTTTGTACAAATACCACGATTTTGAGTTCATTCCTGTGGATTTTTCTCTTAGTGGAGGATGGAGATATTTGGCAGATAAAGGCTCTTTGGTTAGAGGAGAGAGTAATCCTTTTGTAATAGCAAGGGTAGATTATGGAGACGTTTATAATACGGCTATAAACAAGCCTTATGATTATTTCTCTGCTCAAATCAATCTTTCTCTTTCTGCCAATCAACCACTTATTTCCGAAGTTCATTTTGTTGGTAGGCTATATGGTTTAGACATCAATACCAATACTTCGGTAAAATCTCAGGTTGGCTTCTTTCAACACTTCAATTACTATGATTCAGAACCTGTTATAGATGGTTTGACACAGGTTCCTTATCGTATCTCAGAGGCTGCATCTTTGGGAGTTGGGCTAATTTATTCCATAAAAGATTTGGGCAATTTGTCTATGCTTAGCCAACAAATATACGCTAATGGAGTTTTGCTTGGAGGTAGCATAAGCGACTATTTTAATAACATAGATAGGGATTACAACCTCGCAAGTGGTTTTGCTGTTCATTTAAGGACAAATGTAGAGTTTTCCCGCTATGGTCGTTTCTTGCTCAATGCAGATTATTACAAACTTTGGACTTGGAAAGGTATAGAAACCATTAAGCATCCCGAGAACAAAGACCCTCTTTATCTAAATGTTCAAGGCAACAAGAGTAATGCAAGCCTTATGGTTGTTTCTCCAAGTATAGAAATGACTTTGCAAGAGCATTTGGATTTTATTCTTTCTACCTCCTATTACTTTCGTCTAACAGAATATGACTATTACAAAAACATAGAGTCCAATACCTTTGAATTAAAAATAGGACTAAAATATAATATATAAATGTGTAGGTTTCTAAAAAAAAAGAATGGTTAAGCCTTTTGTTTCCTATTTTGCACAAACCAAGCAACATAGTCGGGCAAATTGTCCAAAGGCATAAAATTCTCTTCTTTGTAGTTCTCTGGCAGTGTAACCAAATCAAAATACTCTATTAGTGTGGTTGCATAATATTCTCCTATCATTTTTTCTACAAGTAAGTAGGCACATATTTCAAAATCCTCGTTATCCACTATCTTTTTTGCTCCTACTCTTATTCCTATTTTGTCTTTTTGTTCCTCGTTTTCCAATGGCACAAAAAACAGTTCTCCACTTCTAAGTATATATCCGTTATATCTCATGGTTAGATGTTTTCCCTCTGGTTGCAAAAAACCTTCTATACTCCAAAGGTTAAATTCTGGAGCATTGTCCATAAGTTCCTCCACAAAAGGAAAATATTCCTTATCTCCATTTGCCGTAATAGTAAAACTTCTGCCCTTAGAAGTCAAATCGCCCAAAATAAAATCCAAACCCTTAGAATATTTCTTCAACTTATTGTCCATATCAAGCATTACTTTATCTGCTTGCTCCTCGCTCAAAGAGTCTATATCCATAAGTGTGTCTTTTGCTATTTCAAACTCTTGCCAAAATTTTTCTGCCTCTGTCATTGTTTTTTTTGTTTTTATATTATGTTTGCTTCTATTTCTAAGTTTATGTCAAAATTTTGCTTAACTTTTTCTTGTATTTCTTTTGCTAAGAAGAGAACTTCTTCTCCATTTGCTCCTCCATAATTGACCATAATCAGCGCTTGGTTAGACGACATACCCACATTGCCAATTCTTTTTCCCTTATAACCGCAGTACTCTATAAGCCATGCGGCAGATATTTTCTTGCTTTCTTTTTCATCAAAAGCCACAATATTAGGATAAACTTTTACTAACTCAGCATAATGTTTGTTGCTTATAATAGGATTTTTGAAAAAAGAGCCCACATTTCCCAAAACTTTATAATCGGGCAACTTTTCTTTGCGTATTTGTTTTACCAAACGAGCAATTATGGACGGAGAAAGAGAGGTTATATTATTGTTTTCTATTGCTTTTTTTATATCCTTATACTCTATGTTTGGAGTAAAGTTTTTTTTCAACCTAAAACCAACCCTCCATATAATAAAATTGCCTTCTTGGTGCTTAAAAATAGATTCTCTATATCCAAAGTTACACTCTTTGTTTTCAAACCTTATCCACTTTTCTCCTTTCAAATCAAAACAAACAACATATTCTATTATGAAGGAGAAGTATTTATCTTTATTTTTAGAAAG
>JAUNWC010000057.1:4940-7968 GCA_030540495.1 Bacteroidota bacterium | reverse complement strand
TTCCACAAGTTACAACTATGCTCGTTCTATGGATGTTTATATATCTTTTTTGAGAAAATACCTGAGTTTTGACAAAAATGTAAGTATTCAGAACATACACTCTCGTGGTTTTATGCTCAAAATAGAAAATCAAAACAATTAGAAAAAAATAAAATACTTTTTTATTAACCTCAGCACAGTTTTTTTTGTCTATATATTATCAAGTAATGAGTAAGACAAAAATAGAAAATATAGTGTTTCTTTGCCAAAAAGGAGATAAACAAGCACAAAAAACTCTTTTTGAACTATATGCTCATAAAATGATGTTTGTTTGCAAAAGATATTTTTCCTCTGAGGAGGATTGTAGCGATGTGTTTATGGAGGGTTTTATGAAAGTATTCTTAGCCATAGATAAGTATAAATTTACGGATGAAAAGAGTTTTTCTCTTTGGGTGCGTAAGATTATAATAAACCACTGCCTAAATACTCTAAAAAAAAATAATAGACTTCTTTTGCTTGACAAACAAATGCAAGAAGAAGTGTTAGAGGCAAATAAAGAGCAAAGCAAAGAATATTTTCAAAGTCAATTTACTCAAGAGGAGATATTTGGTTGTTTGGATAAACTGCCAAAGAATTTAAAAACTGTTTTTAATATGTTGGTAATAGACGAATTTAGTCAAAAAGAAGTGGCACAAAGATTGGAAACTACTGAGGGAGTAATTAAGGTGTATGCCCACAGAGCAAGGCAAATATTAAAACAGGAATTAGAAAAAATTCTAAACAATAGACAAAGCAAATAAAAATGAATATAGACCAACTCTTTAAAAGTAAGTTAGATAATGGAACCTCGCCAATAGACAAGGAATTATGGCAAAAAATAGATTCTTCCTTAGATAGCCATAATACCAACAACTTGCAACAAGTCGGAGGAAAACAATCATGGCTTAGCAAAACTTGGCAAGGTATGAGTATGGTAACAAAGATAACAAGTTTTGTTATTAGTGCAATAATTGTGGTGGGTGGTATAGTATTGGTAAATAATAACTATGAAAAGGAGAATGAGGTATTGACAAACTCAAAACAACACAATCAAACCATACAAGAGGACAAATCCTCAGAGCCAACAATCATTACTACAACCGAGCAACAACAAACAACAAACACAAAAAACAACATAAAAAAAGAAAATGAAGAATTGTTTTTTGAAACAGAACAAGAAATTGATTATACAGTAGATAATAAAGAGTATTTGCCTTCTTTCTCTACAATAGAAAACAAAGAAATGGACTCAAAAATAGAGAGCCATATGGTAAAAAACAACGAGCCTTTGCAAGAAAAAAACCTTGTAGAAACAACAAGGCAAGAGACAAAGATAAATATATTTATACCAAATTATATAACTCCAAATGGAGACGAAATAAACGACTGTTTTGAAATCAAAAATATAGAAAACTACCCAGATAACACATTAATTATAAGAGATAGAAAAGGGAAAAAAGTGTATCAGCAAAATTCTTACAACAACGACTTTTGTGGAGATAATTGTATAGCGGGAACTTATTTCTATGTTCTTAACATTCGCATAAACAATCAAGTCAAACAATATAGCGGAACAATAGAAATAATAAAATAACGCAAACTTGTGATAGAAAAATTTTTAAGAAGTTTTCTTTATAGTTTTCTACCCTAAGTTTGCGTTAGGTCTATGGTAGTTGTATGGTTATTTTTCTTTCTTTTTGGGAAATAGGAATTATATTCACATTTACACAATTCTCTGGCAAAAGCGAAGGAATATTCTCAGCCCATTCCATAAAACAATAATTGCCCGAATAGAAATACTCCTCTATGCCTATGTCTAAGGCTTGGCTTTCATCCTCCAAACGATAAAAATCAAAATGATAGATTTCTCCCGCTTGCTTTGAAAGATAAACATTAACTATAGCAAAGGTTGGAGAGCAAACATTGTCTTCTACCCCCAATTCCTCACAAATAGCCTTAATAAAAGTGGTTTTGCCTGCTCCCATTTTTCCATTGAAAGCAAATATTTTTCTATTCTCTATGATGGAAAGGAACTCCCTTGCTCCTCTTTGTAAATCTTCCAAAGAACGTATATATATATCTTTGACAAACATATAGATAACCGTTTATTTACCACTCAAATGAATAAAAGGTATCAAACATTCCTCCATAGATATACCCCCGTGTTGGAAAGTATTATTGTAGTAAGAAACATAGTAGTTGTAGTTGGTAGGATAGACAAAATAACCTGTGTTGCGAGCAAATATCATAGGTGAAAGAATGGAAAGAGGAGGAAGAAGTATTTCCTCTGGATTTTTTATATGATATACTTCCCTACTTTCAAAATCAAGCAAACGTCCTATTTTATAACGCAAATTTACAGAAGCCTCTTTGTTGGATTTTATTCTCACAGGACGATTAACTCTTACGGAGCCGTGGTCGGTAGTTATGAATATATCTGCGTCTTTGTCAGCCAAGTATTTTAGTACTTCTTTTAAAGGAGAATGCTCAAACCAAGTACGAGTAACACTTCTATATGCATTTTCATCAAAAGCCAACTCCCTTACAAGGTCGGAATCTGTGCGAGCATGGGAAAGCATATCTATGAAATTATAAACTATTACATTGATATCGCTTTGCAAAAAGTTTGGCAAAATATCTATCATACGCATCCCATAAGTAGCATTCAAAACCTTATGATAGGTAGAGGAGGCTTTTATTCTATGCCTTACAAGATTGTCCTCAAACAACTGAGGCTCGTATTGATTCTTATTTCCCTCTTGGTCTTCGTCCAACCAATATTGAGGATAATATTTTTTTATATCCAAAGGCATTAGAGAAGAAAACAAAGCATTTCTTGCATATTGCGTAGTGGTAGGAAGTATGCTATAATAGATATCCTCGTTTTTTACATGGATAATTTGTTCTATCATAGGTCTTAGTGCTCTCCATTGGTCAAAACGGAAATTGTCCAAAACTATGAGAAATATAGGTCTTTTCTTTTCTTTCAAAAGAGGAAATACCTTTCTTT
>JAUNWC010000057.1:0-4930 GCA_030540495.1 Bacteroidota bacterium | reverse complement strand
GCCTTTGTCTCTTATCCAATCGGAGTAATTCTCTTGATAAAACTTTGAGAATCTATCATTAGCCAAATACTTTTGTTCTTTAAGAATCTCAAATATTCCTTCGTCTTTGGATTCGCTTAACTCTATTTCCCAATGAATTATTTCTTTATAAAGGTCTATCCACTCTTGCCAATCAAGATTTTCATTTATACGCATACTCATTTGTCTAAACTCTTGTTGATAGTTTTGAGTAGAAGTTTGAGTAACCAAACGATTTTGGTCTAAATGTTTTTTTAGAGTAAGCAATATTTGATTAGGATTAACTGGTTTTATAAGATAATCTGAAATTTTGGAGCCAATGGCTTGCTCCATAATATTTTCTTCCTCGCTTTTGGTTATCATAATAACGGGAATGGAAGAATACTTTATTTTTATCTTTGACAAAGCATCCAAACCATTAAGACCCGGCATATTTTCATCCAAAAAAATTATATCTACTTTTTCCTTTTCCAATATATCCAAGGCTTCTTGCCCATCCAAAGCCGGAATAACATGATAGCCCTTTGCCTCCAAAAAAAGTATATACGGCTTTAATAAATCTATTTCGTCATCTGCCCAAAGAACCTTTACCATAATTATTAAGTTTTTTTATTTGTTAAGAAATTCTATTATATCCTTGTCTATAATATTAGGGTATTTCAAAAGTTTTTCTATCCTGCCGTTATTCATTAGAATAACAACAGGTTGTCTGCCTTTTGTGGCTTGCAAAAACACAGAGGAAGGTACATTTTTGTAAGGCAAAGGTTTTATTTCATTTTTCTCAAAAAAACGCTCCACAGCCTCGTCTCCTCCCCAGAAAATAAGGGCAAAATTATCGTCTTTGATATTGTATTTTTTTCTCATAACATCAAATCGTTTTGCCGTTCTTTTACAAAATTTGCAAAGCGGAGAATACATACAAACTATTTTCTTTCCCTCTTTTATATGCAAATCAGCCAAAGCCTCATTGCTTATAAGATATTCAAATTTTTTCTCGTCTATTTTAGCAGCCCTGCCATAAAGTTTGTATCTCAATGTATCGGGCATAGTAAGAGCAAAACCAACTATCAATGCAGCAACAAAAGAAACTATGGTAAGGTAGGTTTGATTATTTTTTAACCAAAATACAACCTTAGAATCTTTAAAAGAATAAACACCTTTGTCCCAAACCAGGCTAAAAGCCGTAAGAATCAAAAGAATGATATTTTTTATCAAAGTTTGGCTATCGGACATAACAAACACCTCTCCAAAACAATGACAATTATCCTCCTCTACTTGGAACAAATAAGGTTTTACTAAGATATAAAGAGTAAAGAAGACAAGAAACGCTATTGTAAGACCTTTTATTAACTTAGGCTTTACGCCCCATATCAACAACCAGCCCAAAGTAATTTCTGTTGCCAAAAGCAAACGAGTAAGCACTGTGGTGGTTACCCATGAGAAAAGTTGATGTTCATAAATAAATTGGTCAAAAGCATCTAATGAAATCCATTTTGTAATAGCAGAAATCATAAACACCAATCCTACTACCAACCTTGAAGCCAAACCAATATAGTTTCTTGTTTTCATTATACTTTTTTGTTTTCTGTGTTATTGCTCTGTGCAGTCACCATTTAGTATTTGACCATCCAAATCCTCGTCTGTTATATCCGAGCAGTCTCCATCCCAATCTGTTACTGGTACATTAGAGGTTGCTTTATTTACCGATATATTAGGCACTGTATTAACAGGACAAATGCAATCTGTAGTATCAGAGCAGGAATACAAGACCATTCCTAATAACAACGCAGATACTGAATAAATTATTTTTTTCATAAGGCTTATTATTTTTTTATTGATTATTATTCTTACACAATTATAGGGAGCCCTTTTAACAAGCACTCCCTACAACCTTTACTTCACAATCTTATAGATTAATCTTCCTCGCAAGTAATTTGTCCTTCAGGAAATATATTAGACCATAATGTACCATCGGTGTCTTTTCCAAGGTCAGTCATAGTAACTTCATCACAATCTCCATCAAAATCTTTAACAGAAATATTAGTGCTTACCTCTATACCTTCTTCTGATATTTTGCAAGTACAATCGCTGTTGCCACAAGCAACAAAACCTAATGCTACAAGAGCAAATGCTCCTAATGTAAATAATGTTTTTTTCATTTTTGTATAATTTTTAAGTCAAACAATTTTTCGCTACTCTATTTTTTTAGGATTTTCGCTTATCTCCTCTTTTGTTATGTGCAAAGTTATAAAAAAATATTTATATGCAAATTTATTTTCAAAAAAAACAAAAATATTTTCTCTTGCACCAAACAAAGCGAATTTTTTCAAAATCTATGCCAAAACAAATTTTATTCAGTCAATAATTTTAGAATAATAGGATAGTGGTCGCTTATTCCACCTTGGTATATCATACCCTTGTAAGTAGAAAAAGGCTTATCTAACTTGCTATATGGGTCTTTTTCCACAAGAAAATCGGGCTTGAAAATATGTGTAGAGGTAAAATTGTTTCCATAAACTATTCTTTCTTTTAGGTTGCTGCTGATAACAAACTGGTCAAAACTCAAATAACTTCCTCCAAAAAAATAAGAGCCGGTTTTATTTTTATTGTCTTGCATAAGGTCTATAAGTTTTATAGAGGAGTTGCTGTCTTTTAAGTGTAAATTTTGTTTTACTGTGTTATCCCAAGGATTGTCATTAAAATCGCCCATTATCAAAAAATTACTTTCTCCTCTCGCATACAATTCTTGTATATGAGCATATATTTGAGCAAAAATTTGCCCTCTCAAACGCTTTTTTGCATTGTTTTCTCTACGAGATGGAGCATGGACTATATAAAGATTGAGCATAATCTTCCCCAACTCTCCTTTTACATACAAAACATCTCTTGTCCTGTCCATTTGCTTGTCCGAAACATTTGGCAAAACATAGTGTTCTGTCACCTTAAATCGTTGGGGATTGTAAAGCAAAGCAACATCTATTCCTCTTATGTCTTTAGAAGGATAGTGTATGTATTTGTATCCCACTTTTCTTAGAGAAGTAGAAAGCGATAGAGCATTAAGAACCTTATCGTTTTCTATTTCACAAAGCCCAATCAACGAAGGCATATAATTTTCATCTATTGCAATATAAGTCTTAGCCAAATCATTGAGTTTTTTGTTATATCGCTTAAAGGTCCAATGTTTTTTACCCTCTGATGTAAAATCATCGTCCATTGTCAAACTATCATCCATTGGAAAGAAAAGATTTTCAGTATTATGAAATACTATAATATCCTCTTTCTGAGCAAAAACTAAATTTGGCAACAAGCACAACATTAAACCCAAATGCTTTAGTTTGCCTCGTTTTTTGGTTATTTGTTTCTGTCTATATTTATTGTTCAAAATAACAAAAGATTTAAAAAAGCCTGCAACAAGCATAGCACTTGTGCAGGCTCAAACTATAAAAAAATCATTCTTACTCAGGTTTATAAAAAGGCATTCTTACAACTTTTGCCTCTACAAGTTTGTTTCTTATTTTTATGTATATGATGGTATCTTTCTTTGAAAAAGCGGTTTGTACATGAGCCGTACCTATGTTTTTGCCCGTAGAAGGAGAAGGAGAACCAGAGCATACTTTTCCTATGATGCTTCCATCCTTATCGCACACCTCATAACCATTTCTTGCTATACCCTTGCCTATCATCTCAAAACCTACAAGTTTCTTGCTAACTCCATTAGCCTTTTGTTCTTCCAAATATTTGCGGTCTATAAAGTCGTTGCCATCTACAAACTTTGTAAGCCAGTTCAATCCAGCCTCTATAGGGGAGGTCTCATCATCTATTTCGTGTCCATACAAGCAAAAACCCATTTCCAAACGCAAAGTATCTCTACAACCTAAACCTGCAGGCATGATACCAAATTCTTTTCCTGCCTCAAAAACAGCGTCCCATATCTTGTCAGCATCCTTTTTGGCAAAGTATATTTCGCAACCGCCTGCTCCCGTATAACCTGTAGTAGAAAGCAAAACATTTTCCACACCAGCAAGAGTAAGGAATTTAAATGTATAGTATTCCATATCTTCCACTGGAGTGTTGGTAAGTTTTTGCATAACCTTCATGGCATTTGGTCCTTGAACAGCAAGTTGTCCATAGTATTCGCTTTCGTTAGTAAAATCTTTACCCAATTCCAATCCCATTTCTTGTGCAATTTTGGACATCCAGTTCCAATCCTTTTCTATGTTTGCCGCATTAGGAACCATAAAATACTCTGTTTCACTAATACGATATACCAACATATCATCCACTATACCACCTTTGCCATTAGGCAAAACAGTATAAAGTACTTTGCCATCATACAAAGTATTTATATCATTAGAGGTACAGTATTGCATAAAATCGTGTGCCTTTGGACCTTTGGCTCTGAATTCTCCCATATGAGAAACATCAAAAACGCCCACATTGTTTCTTACATTGTTGTGTTCTTCTATCAATCCCACATATTGAATAGGCATATCATAACCTGCAAATTCAGCCATCTTGGCACCAAGTGCTATATGCTTTTGTGTAAAAGGTGTTGTCTTCATTACTCTATCTATTTATATACTTAATTAAAAAATAACATTATGTTTTGAGAATTGCAAAGTTAATAAATTTTTATATAGTTAGATAAATAATAAGGTATATTTTTTTGTTCTCCTCTATATGTAATTTATAAATCAAAAAATAAAATACTTTTCATCTTGTAGTGCGAAAATTATTTTGTTTTTTTAAGGAGTTGATAAAATCAACAGAAGCAAAGATATATCTTTTTTTGAAAATTGTAATTTTTTTTCAAAAAATTTTTAATTTTGCTTTCATAAAACAAGAGATGTGAATCTCCAAAAGGATAAAATAATGAAATCATACAAGCATATTAGTTATATACAGCGTGTGC
>JAUNWC010000056.1 GCA_030540495.1 Bacteroidota bacterium | reverse complement strand
ACCTATGCTAACCTATCTTAACCTATAAAACAGCCTGTGGCTGTATTTTTTTCTTTTGTATTAACTTTGCAAAAAATATTATTGCTTTATGATTTTTGACTTACAAGCAGATTTTCAACCCACTGGCGACCAACCTCAAGCAATAGAGTCTTTGACCAAAGGAATAGAAAGAGGAGAAAAGGCTCAAGTTTTGTTGGGAGTAACGGGCTCGGGCAAAACTTTTACCATAGCCAACGTAATAAAAAATATAGGCAAACCAACTTTGATTCTATCTCACAACAAAACCCTTGCCGCTCAGTTATATGGAGAGTTCAAGCGTTTTTTTCCAAATAATGCTGTGGAATACTATGTGTCTTATTACGACTACTATCAGCCAGAGGCTTACATTCCTCAAACCAATACCTACATAGCCAAAGACCTTGCCATTAATGAGGATTTGGATAAACTAAGGCTTGCCGCTTGCTCTGCTTTGCTTAGCGGAAGAAAAGACGTTATAGTAGTTGCCTCTGTTTCTTGTATTTATGGTATAGGCAACCCGACAGACTTTGCAGCAGGAACGATATACATCAACCTGCATGAACGTTTGAATATGAACAACTTTTTGCTTAGGCTTGTGGATAGTCTTTACGGAAGAAACGAGTTAAACTTTGAACGAGGCAAATTTAGAGTCAAGGGAGATACTGTGGATATTTGGCCTGCATACGCCGACTATGCTTATAGAATAGAGTTTTTTGACGATGAAATAGAGCGATTGTCAAAGATAGACCCTTTGACCTCCCATACCATAGAAGTTTTAGAGCAAATTGTACTTTACCCTGCCGGCAATTTCCTAACCAATAAAGACACTCTTGCCAATGTATTGTTGCAAATACAAAGAGATATGTTTGTGTGTTGCGATGAGTTTAAGGCAAACGGGCAACTTTTGGAGGCAAAACGCTTGGAGGAAAGAGTAAATAACGATATAGAGATGTTGCAAGAATTGGGTTATTGCTCGGGCATAGAAAATTATTCTCGCTATTTTGATGGAAGGAAACCGGGGGAGAGGCCTTTCTGTCTTTTGGATTATTTTCCTAAGGATTTTCTTATGGTGGTGGATGAAAGCCACGAGAGTATTCCTCAAATTCGTGCTATGTATGGAGGAGACAGAAGTAGAAAACAAAACCTTGTTCAATATGGTTTTCGCTTGCCAGCAGCCTTTGATAATAGACCTTTGAAGTGGGAGGAATTTCACTCTATGCAACCACAAACCATTTATCTTTCTGCTACTCCATCTCCTTTTGAAATCAATGAATCAGAAGGCGTTATAGTGGAGCAATTGATAAGACCTACAGGACTGCTTGACCCTCCCATAGAAGTACGTCCAGCAAAAAATCAAGTGGATGACCTTTTGGAGCAAATAAGCGAAACCGTGTATAAGAAAGAAAGAGTATTGGTAACAACCTTAACCAAACGTATGGCAGAGGAACTAACCTCTTATCTTCTAAAATTGGACATAAAAACAAAATACATTCACTCTGATATAGATACATTGGAAAGGGTGGAAATTATGAACGATTTGAGGGCTGGTTCTTTTGATGTTTTGGTAGGAGTGAATTTGTTAAGAGAGGGCTTGGATTTGCCAGAGGTTAGTTTGGTTGCTATCTTGGATGCTGATAAAGAAGGTTTTCTTCGCTCCGATAAGGCTCTTATTCAAACCATAGGCAGAGCGGCAAGAAATGTTAATTCCAAAGCAATACTTTATGGAGACGTAGTAACCAAAAGTATGCAAAGAGCCATAGAGGAAAACCTTTATCACAGAAAAAAACAACAAGCCTATAATACCGAACACGGCATTACCCCAACGGCTATAAAAAAGAAAATAGAAAACATATTGCCAACAAGCGAAAAAACAAAAGAAGTAGAGACAGCAAAGAAAACACGAGCAGAGCAAAAAACAAAAATAAAGGAATTGGAAAAAGAAACCACCGACAAAAAAACTCTTATTAGAATATTGGAAAGAAAAATGAAAGAATGTGCTAAGAACTTAGACTTTATGCAAGCCGCTATTTATAGAGACGAAATAGAAAGACTAAAACAGACAAACGGATAAGTATGGTAGGTAAAGGCTACTTTTAGAAGTATAAGCAAAGTATTGTTAAAAAAATTTACTACCTTTGCAAAAAAATTACCAAAGTATGAATAAAGTATTGTTTTTTATATTATTGTGTGTTTCTTTTCTTGCTTATGGTCAAAGACAATCTTCGTATTGGGAAATAGGTATTGTGGGAGGTGTTTCTAACTATGTGGGAGATATAAACAATATGTTTAAGAGCGGAGAGGATAACTCTAAGGAATGGAACCAATTTGAGAGTAGTTTCAATTTTTATAACGCTCATTTTGTAGGAGGTTTGATGGCAAGATATAATTTTAATCCTCGTTGGGTACTAAAAACTTCAATACTTTTTAGCAAACTTTCGGGCGATGACAAACACTTTAACAATACTCGTAACTTAGATTTTCACTCTGCTTTGCAAGAATTGTCTTTGATAACCGAGTTTAACTTTATGGACTATCGCACGGGCAGTCATCAGCATAGATTTACGCCATATATATTTGGAGGTTTGGCTCTCTTTCATTTTAATCCTAAGACTGAGATTATAGACCCTATAACACAAGAACAAACAACAGTAACTTTGCATGATTTGAATACAGAGGGACAAGGACTTGTAGATGGAAGAAAGAATTATAAGAGATTATCGCTTGCCATTCCTTTTGGAGTTGGAGTAAAGTTTTCTCTTTCTTCTTATACTTGCATTGGTTTGGAATGGGGATTTAGAAAAACCTTTACAGATTATTTAGACGATATTTCCACAACCTACATAGACAGAAACGAGTTGATATCCTATGCAGGTGAGCAAGCGGCTTTTGCAGCCGATAGGACGAATGAATTGGACGGATATACAGGCATTTATCATCAAGCGGGAGAAATGAGAGGCAATAGTACAACAAAGGATTGGTATAATTTTTTGACCATATCATTGACCACCAAAATATTTAATCAAAACACCAAGTGCTTGCGTCAGGGCAAGAAGTAAATTAGAAAAATTTATAAAAAAACGAATAATAGTATTATGAATAGCAAAGTAAGAGTAAGATTTGCACCCTCTCCTACCGGACCTTTGCACATAGGAGGAGTAAGGACGGCTTTATATAACTATCTTTTTGCAAAACAAAACAATGGAGATTTTCTTCTTAGGATAGAAGACACCGACCAAACTCGTTTTGTTCCCGGAGCAGAGGAATATATTATAGAATCTTTTAAATGGTTGGGATTAAATTTTGACGAAGGTGTAGGAGTAGGAGGAGAATATGGTCCTTACAAACAATCGGAAAGAAAAAGTATTTATAAGGATTATGCTCTTTTGTTAGTAGAAAAAGGCAAAGCCTACTATGCTTTTGACTCAGCGGAGGAACTGGCAGAAAAACGTTCTGAGGCAGAAAAAAATAAGACTACTTTTCAATACGATTGTAACACAAGACAAGGCTTAAAAAACTCTCTTTCCTTATCAAAGGAAGAAACCCAAAGACTAATAGAAGAGGGAGAACCATTTGTTATTCGTTTCAAATTTGAACAAAACGAGCAAATAGAGTTTGATGATTTGATAAGAGGACATATTTCTGTAAATTCTTCTCTATTGGACGACAAAGTGTTATACAAGAGCGATGGTATGCCTACTTATCATTTAGCAAATATAGTGGATGACCATTTGATGAAAATTTCTCATGTTATAAGAGGAGAAGAGTGGTTGCCAAGTTGTCCTTTACACGTTAGTCTTTATAGGGCTTTTGAATGGGAGGCTCCTTTGTTTGCTCACCTTCCTTTGATACTAAAACCTGATGGCAAGGGCAAACTTTCCAAAAGAGATGGCGATAGGTTGGGGTTTCCTGTTTTTCCTTTGGAGTGGCACGATAGCAAAACCAATGAAATCTCCTCTGGGTATAGAGAAAGCGGTTACTTGCCTGAGGCTGTGGTTAATATGTTGGCTCTTCTTGGATGGAACGATGGTACAGAGCAAGAGTTGTTTTCTTTGCAAGAATTGGTTGAAAAATTCTCCATAGAAAGAATTTCAAAACACGGAGCCAAATTTGATATGGAAAAAGCCAAATGGTTCAACCATCAATATTTACAAAAACTTTCTAATAACTCTTTGGCACAAGGATACCAAAAAGAATTGGAGGCAAAGGGATATGAAGTTTCTTTTGATTTTGTGGAAAAGGTTGTTGAATTGGTAAAAGAAAGATGCTCCTTTGCAAAAGAATTGTGGCAAAACAGCGACTACTTTTTTGAGCGTCCTACTCAGTACGAGGAAAAAGCACTAAAAAAACGCTGGAAAGAAGGTACAAGCCAAAGAATGAACGACATAGTAGCAGAACTTAACAAAATAGAAGACGATGCTCTTTGGGGTGAAAAAGCAGAGGCCTTTCTTATGGAATACATACCAAAGAACGAATTAAATATGGGGCAAATTATGAACTCTATTCGTTTGGCTATTGTAGGAGACACCAAAGGAGTTAATATGGTAGAAATCTTTAAATTACTTGGCAAAAAAGAATCTTTGGAAAGAATACAAATAGCCTCAGAAAAAATAAACCTTTAATTTTATTTTTTGTAGTCATAGAATTGGATAAGTTTTTTTAGGTTGGAGGCTGAGCCTCCAACCTATAAAAATCTATGCTAATCTATTATTGTTATTTTATCTTCCGATAAGAAACACTGTATTATTTTTGCCTATAAGAACATCTTTTTCTTTTTGCCATTGGCTTATGGATTTGGTTTTGATGCTTTGCTTTGCTCCCGTAATATCCGAAGCCACACAAAGCAAAGTTTCTTTTCTCAAAGATTTTAGCAAGAATTGAAACAATTTGTCGTTGCGATAAGGTGTTTCTATAAATATTTGTGTCTGATTTTCTTTATATAACCTTTCTTCTAATTGTCTGAGGCGTTTTAGTTTTTGGTCGTCTTTTATAGGAAGATAACCAACAAAAGAAAAATTCTGCCCATTAAAACCCGAAGCCATCAAAGAAAGATATATGCAAGAAGGACCCACCAAAGGAACTACTTCTATATTTCTTTCTTGTGCTAAAGCCACTATTTTTGCACCCGGGTCTGCCACACAAGGCAAGCCCGCCTCAGATAATAGAAAAATATTCTTATTATCTTTTTCCACAGCAAACAACATTTCTGATAATTCCTTTGGCAAAGTATGTTCATTAAGCAATAGGAAATTCACTTTTTCAAAATCTTTTTTATATCCTATCTTTCTTAGAAAACGCCTTGCCGTCCTTAACTCTTCCACTATAAAATTCTCACAAGAAAGAATCTTCTCTACATTGTTTTGAGGAATGTTTTCTTGCCA
The DNA here is from genome assembly GCA_030540495.1 of Bacteroidota bacterium. Lineage (GTDB taxonomy): Bacteria > Bacteroidota > Bacteroidia > Bacteroidales > P3 > Scybalousia_A. The sequence continues at coordinate 2,588 of JAUNWC010000056.1, read as the reverse complement.
ATCAACTTCTGAAAGCAAGGTTGGAAAAAGATATAGTTTTGCCATAGTGCTTTTGTTTGTTTTTAAATATATTGCAAAGTTATGAAAAAAAATAAAAAAATTATTACTATCTTTGCAACTTAGAAGAGTAAAAAATAAAAAAAGATATAATTCTGTATGAATAGGAATATAGTTATAATGTGCTTGTTTGCTATGTGCTTGTTGGTGGCTTGCAAAAAGGAGGCAACCAACAATCTTACCTCCACTTCTGTGAATTACAAAAACGTAAAAACACCTGATTTTTCTGCCGATTCGGCTTATAACTATGTAAAAAAACAATGTGATTTTGGAGCAAGAATACCTATGTCTAAGGCAGCCAATGATTGTGCCGAATGGATGATAAATTTCTTAAAAGAAAAGGCTGATACGGTTTATGTACAAGAGTTTTCTGCCTCTCTTTGGAACTCTGAGCAAGTGAAGGGAAAAAATATTATAGCCTCGTTTAACCTTGAAGCCACCGACAGAGTGTTACTTTGCTCTCATTGGGACTCAAGGCTATGGGCTGACCAAGACAAAGACTCCTCACTTCACCATCAACCTATAATAGGAGCAAATGACGGAGCAAGCGGAGTAGGAATACTTTTGGAAATAGCACGACTGATGAAAGACAAAAAGACTAAGCAAGGTTTGGATATAGTATTGTTTGATTTGGAAGACCAAGGCACACCAGAGTGGGCAGAAAACACCTCAGAAGACCAAACAGATTGGTGTTTGGGCTCTCAGTATTGGGCAAAAAACACACACCTGCCTTATTATAGAGCAAAGTATGGAATATTGCTTGATATGGTAGGAGCAAAAGATATACGTTTTACAAAAGAATATGTGTCTATGTCTTACGCACCAATGATAATGAATAATGTTTGGAGTGTTGCTAAGGATTTAGGATATGGAAATATATTTGTGGATGCACAAGAGGGCAGTGTGATGGATGACCATGTTTTTGTCAATCGTTACGCCAAAATTCCCACAATAGACATAGTACAGAACTCAGCAAACGGTTCTTTTTTCCCTCATTGGCATACAAGCAAAGACAATATGGATTGCATAAGCAAAGAATCTTTATATAAAGTAGGCAAAGTGGTTTTGACAACTTTCTTTGCCGCAGAGGAGTAAAAAAACTAATGAAAATCAAGTATTCCATAATATTCTTTTTTGTTGTCCTTCTTTTCTCTTCTTGCAAAGATGAGTTTGACGAATGGGGATACGTCAATATATATATAGACCCAGAAAGCACCGAATATTTTGATTTGAATACTGGTCGTAGAGGTTGGATTTATCTACACGGAGGCAACAGAGGTATATTAGTTGTTAGGAACTCAGGGTACGAAAACACAAGCGAGGCTTTTTTTGCTTTTGAACGCTCTTGTGTTGTAAGCGGTTGCAAAGGCACAGTAGAAATGGAAGATAACAATCTATTGATAACTTGCCCAAAATGTCATAGTACCTATATGGCTTATGAAGGACTGCCAGTTAGTGGTAAAGCCAAACGAGCCTTGTTTGAATACCGAGCCTATTATGATGGCATATATTTGTATATAAGAAACTAACTTTTTTTATAAAAACTTCTTATGTATTGGTTGATTACCCTTATTAGAAATTTTTTGTTTGACTATGGGATATTAAAGAGCAAAGCCTTCGAGGATGTGTTTGTTCTTTGTGTTGGCAATATAAGAGTAGGAGGCACAGGCAAAACACCTATGGTGGAATATTTGATAAATGCTCTAAAAGATGACTTCAATATAGCAGTGCTTAGCCTTGGTTACAAGAGAAAAACAAAAGGAATAAGAGAAATAAGCAAGCAAGATGATTTTCAAAGCGTGGGAGACGAACCTATGCAAATGTTTGAACGATTTCCTATGATAAAATTCTTTGTAAATAAGGATAGAAATAAAGCAATAAGTTTTATAAAAGAAAAATACCCTAATACTCAGGTAATTATCTTGGACGATGCTTATCAATACAGAAAAACCAAACCAAATAGAACTATTTTGCTAACCGAATATTATAGACCTTTTTACAAAGATTTTCTTTTGCCATACGGCCGTCTGAGAGAAAGGAGAAAAGAGAAAAAACGCGCTGATTATATAGTAGTTAGCAAAACTCCAAACAATCTTACTAAAGAAGAAAAGCAACAAGTAGTCTCAAAGATAAAGCCAAATGAAAGGCAACAAGTTTTCTTTGCTTCCATAGGATATAACGAGGATATAAAACAAGTTTTAGAAGGAAAGGAGGTCGCTCTCCTTGTAGGAATAGACAATCCAAAGCCTTTGCAAAATTATTTGCAAACTTTCTGCAAAATAAATAAGGTGTTGAAATTTCCCGACCATCATTCTTTCTCCCAAAAAGAATTAGAAAAAATCTCAAACATTACCTTACCCATAGTTACTACAAGAAAGGACTTTACAAGAATAAAAAACACAAAAGCAAAGATTTTTATACAAGATATTCAAATAGTTATAGACCACACCTTTATAGAAAATATAAAAAAAGATATCAAGCAAAGTGGAATACAATAAGTTGAAGACGGGGTGTTATGAATTATTCTAACC
>JAUNWC010000055.1 GCA_030540495.1 Bacteroidota bacterium | reverse complement strand
ACTTATATTATATATTATGTAAAGCACAGCCTCATTATAGGTTAGCATAGGTTATGATAAGTTGTTATAGGTTAGCATAAGCGTATGACAAAAAAGTAATGGCTTTGCCCTATAAAACAGGCTGTGCCTGTGGCTTTGCCCTCCTATAATAACTTATACTAACCTATGCTAACTTATAACAACTTAACAATCGGCTTTGCCCTTATAGGTCAGCCTCAGGCTGTATTTTTGGGAAAAAGTGTGTTTTTTATGTAAAAAAGAATTATCTTTGCAGGTTGATTTGTTATGGACTTGGAAAGATATATAAATATTAGGAAATATTACAAGTGGCTACTGTTTCTGAGGATTAGATACCTAAAAACCACTCAGGTTTTGGCTTTGGTATCTTTTCTTACGGGTATATGTTGTGGATTGGCAGCAGTTCTGTTAAAAAACCTTGTTTCATATACTTACAACCTTATAACATCTTTCTCTTGGGTAAGTAAAATGGGAGCAAATTGGTTGTTTCTTTTATATCCTATGGTCGGTATAGCACTCACGGTCGTTTTGGTTAAATTTCTAATAAAAGACGACCTTTCGCATGGTGTTAGTAAGGTTATGTATGCAATATCTCGCAAAGGAGGTAAAATAAAACTGCACAATACTTGGTCGTCCATGGTTACCTCTTCCATAACGGTAGCATTTGGAGGAAGTGTTGGTTTGGAGGCTCCAATAGTTTATACAGGCTCAGCAATAGCCTCAAATATTTCTCGTTTTTTTCGTTTGGATAAACACTTAACAGTGATACTTGTAGGCTGTGGAGCGGCAGGAGCAATAGCAGGAGCATTTAAAGCACCTATTGCTGGAATATTATTTGTTTTTGAAGTGCTTATGTTGGACTTAAGCATGGTAAGTGTTTTGCCTATGCTTATTTCTTCTATAACAGCGGCTTTGATATCTTTTCTTTTTCTTGGCTCAGATGCTCAATTTTCTTATAATGTAGATACTTGTTTTGCTTTAAACACCACGCCGGCTTACATAATACTTGGAGTATTTTCTGCCATTATTTCCTTATACTACTTTAATATAAGCAGTTTTGTGGGCAAAATGTTCGCCAAATTTAATGATGTTTGGAAAATAATAATAGGAGGTTTGTTGCTTGGTATAATGGTCTATGTTTTTCCTCCTTTGTTTGGTGAGGGTTATCAAGCCCTAACTCATTTGCTTGATAATGATACTTCGGCTTTGCTTAGCAACAGTTTGTTTTATGGTTTTAAGAACAATATTTATTTACTTCTTATTATAACTATTTCTATTATAATAATTAAGGCTTTTGCAACCAATGTTACCTGCGCCTCTGGTGGAGTAGGAGGTGTCTTTGCTCCAAGTTTGTTTATAGGAGGTTTTTCGGGTTTCTTTGTTGCCAATCTTTTGAATACAATGGGAATTTTTCCTCCTTTGCAGGCAAGTAATTTTGTGCTTGTAGGTATGTCTTCGGTTATGGCAGGAATAATGTATGCTCCTTTGACTTCTATATTTCTTATTGCCGATATAACAGGAGGTTATGATTTGTTGGCTCCATTGATGATAAGCACAACTATAAGTTATCTTGTGGTTAGAAGCGTAAATAAATACTCTATTTATGCCAAACCTTTGGCTCAAAAAGGTGATTTGATGACGCATAACAAAGACAAATCCGCCATACATTTTATGGACAAAACCAAACTTTTGGAAACTAATTTTTATAAATTGGATGTAAATGCAAAACTTAGAGATGTGGTTAGAGCGGTGGAGTGTTCAAATAGGAACTTCTTTCCTGTGGTGGATAAGAACGATGTATTTAAGGGAGTTTTGGTTTTGGATGATGTTAGAGGAATGCTTTTTCATCCGGAGTTTTATGATAAGATAGAGGTAAAGAATTTTATGCGTTATTCTGAGTATTTTATTGTGGATATAAATGATAGTATGGAAAATATTGTAAAGAAGTTTAAGGGTGTGGATAGATATACAATAATAGTATTGGATGATGGAAAGTTTGCGGGCTGTATGTCAAGGGCAAATGTTTTCCAAGCCTATCAGCAATTCATACACAACAACTCAGATGAATAAGTGTTTTTTTTGTAACTTTGTATTTTTGAAAAAAGTAGTATAATGAAAGTAGTATCTTTGTTTAGTGGTGCAGGTGGAATGGATTTAGGTTTTAAAAACGCTGGATTTGATATTATATGGGCTAATGATTTTTTTAAAGAAGCGGTAGAGACTTATAAAAAAAATATTGGAGACCATATAGTATTAGGAGATATTACTAAAATTTCAAGTGGGGATATTCCTGATGGTGCAGATGTAATTATAGGAGGTTTTCCTTGTCAAGGCTTTTCTATTGCAAATATAAAAAGGTCAATGGAAGACAAGCGCAATTTTCTTTATAAAGAAATGTTACGTATTATAAAGGATAAGTTGCCAAAATATTTTGTTGCTGAGAATGTTAAGGGATTGATTTCTATGGAGAATGGTGGTGTTATAAAAATGATTATAAAAGATTTTGAGAATTTGGGGTATAAGGTTGATTATAAGATTTTGAACGCTGCTGAATATGGTATTCCTCAAATGCGAGAAAGGGTGTTAATTATTGGAAACAGAGAGGGAAAATCTAACCCTTTTCCCAAAATAACCCATTATATAGACAACAAAGTAAAAGGCTTAAAACCTGCACCAACAACTGAGCAAACAATAGGATTTTTGGCAGATGTAAGATTAAGTAATAACCCCATAGAATTAAAAGGAGGTACAATGATATATAATCATATTGCTTCTACAAATGTTGCTGATAAGTTTTGGGGTAGAAAATATGAAGTTAATCAGCATGATATTTGTGATTATTTGAAGTACTGGAGAGATAAAAGTAATTGGACGACAAGCAAAGTAGATAAGCATTTTGGTTATGCTTACACAGCAGGGCATTGGTTTAGGAAAGATAATAATTCGGGTAGTATTCCAAAGCCGGAGGATTGGTGGGAGTTAAAAAAAATATTAGGGTTTGACGATAAATATGACAAACAAGTAACAACTCTGATTGAGAAAGAAATTAAATTTGAACAGTCTTTAAGGATAACCAATTGGAATAGACCATCTGATACCATAACAGCAACTTCACCGGAAATTCATGTCAATAAGATGAGGAGGTTAAGTGTGAGAGAATGTGCAATGTTGCAGACTTTTCCTATGGATTTTGTGTTTATCGGAAGTTTAAATCGTATGTATACACAAGTAGGTAATGCTGTACCTGTACGTCTGGCGGAGTTGATCGCAGAGGAAATAAAGAAAGAATTAGAAAAACATAATTAGAGAATTTATTATGGAATTTACACTCAGGAAAATAGAGGAAATAGAATATAAGTATTTGATGAAATATTATCATTTTTTGAAGTTTGCAGAGGATGAAATGATGATAGGTTTTAAAACAAAAGATAAAATTAAAGAAGACTGGATAGATTACTATGCTTCAGGTATTTCAGTTTCATCTACTGGAGCAGAAAGAATTGTGTATGCATTGCTTAATGGTAAAGGAATAGGGCAACCAAATTCGTCGCCTGTAGGCTCGGATTTGTTTTTTGAGGTAGAGGATGCTTATATCCATATAGATTTAAAAACTGTTCAAACCGATAATATTGGAGATTATACTAATAGTATTTTTGTTGGTGAAAATCAAAATAGTTATAGAGGTGTGATAAAAAAGAATAATGGTAAGCAGGAAAATTATTATCCTCATTTACCTTATGTATATAACAAGGACAAAAAAGGAGAAAAAATTTGCCTATCTTTTTTTGTTACAATATTATTTGAAAAAGACACTTTGGATATATTGGTTATATCAATAATGTGTATGCCCAATGGAATGTTAGAGTCTCATTATGGTTCTAAGGTATTAAAAGCAGGAAAAAATCCAGGTAAAACACGATTTAATTTTTCAAACACCGAAAACTTTGAATTATTGGACGGAGAAAAGAAACGTATTCAAGTTATTTATTTTGATGAGACGATGAAAAATGAGTATAGAAAGAAATTGACATTTTACGAAAATCTATACAAAAAACAAATTTATAGATAATAAGAAACATTTAAAGTAAAAAAAATATATAACAAATGAAAATAGCGGTAGTAGGTGCAACGGGATTGGTGGGAAGTGTAATGCTTAGGGTTTTGATAGAAAGAGGATTTCAAAACGAAGAAATAATACCAGCAGCCTCGGAAAAGAGTGTGGGTAAGGAAATAGATTTTGGGAACAGAAAAATAAAAGTAGTTTCTGTGCAAGAGGCCATAGAAAAAGATTGCGATTATGCAATTTTTTCTGCCGGAAGTAAGGTTTCAAAAACTTATGCTCCTTTGTTTGCAAAGAAAGGCACAGTGGTAATAGATAATTCTTCTTGTTGGAGAATGCAGGAGGATGTTCCTTTGGTGGTGCCAGAGATAAATATAAATGCTGTAAAACCAATGGATAAAATAATAGCAAATCCTAACTGCTCAACCATACAAATGCTTATGGCAATAGCACCGTTGGACAAGGCTTTTGATGTGGAGAGAATAGTGGTTTCTACTTATCAGAGTGTAACAGGTACGGGAGTTAAGGCTATAAAACAATTAGAAGCCGAAGAGAAAGGAAAGGAGTGTTTTAATCCTGCTTATCCTCACAGAATATTTAGAAATGTTTTGCCTTTTGGGGGAGATTTTTTGGAAAATGGTTATAACACAGAAGAGGAAAAACTTGTGAATGAAACAAAGAAAATACTTGCTAAGCCGGAGATACAAGTAACTGCTACCGTGGCAAGAGTTCCTGTGGTTGGTGGGCATAGTGAAAGCATTAATATTCAATTTAGAAAGCCTTTTAAACTTTCGCAAATATTTGATATTTTGGAAAATACACCTGGTGTTAGAGTTATAGACAACCCTTCTAAACACAAATACCCTATGCCAATACTTTCCGAAGGACAAGATGATGTTTTTGTAGGAAGAATACGAAGGGATTATACTTTGGAAAATGGTCTTAATCTTTGGGTTGTGGCAGACAATCTTAGAAAAGGAGCGGCAACCAATGCTATACAAATATTAGAATGTTTGATTGGTAAGAAATAAAAAAATGAAAAAGTTTTTGTTTGTTATATTGCTTTTCTTTTTTGCCTCTTTGCAAGCACAAATTAGCAACCTGTCTTATTCTCTTAGTATGGGAGAGGGCTATGTGTTGCCTACTAATGATTTTCTAAAAGGTAAGAACAAAGACAATAAAAAGATAACAAACATAACACATTTTTCTTTTAAACTTACCAAACAAGTAGATTATTCTAAACCTTGGCACTATTGGTATAAGGATTTTCGTTATGGTTTGGGAGCCTATCATGGAGTTTTTAATTATTCAGACAGACTTAATAATCCTTATGCAGTATATGTTTTTGCCGGTTTTTCTCCTTATAAGTACAAGAAATTTACATTAAAAAACGAATTGGCACTTGGACTTTCGGGAGTATGGGAACATTATTCCAAAACAAATAGGCAAAACATAGCAATTTCTTTGCCCATAGAGGCTTATGTACATTGGCAAATGGAGGCAGATTGGCAAGTAAATAATTCGTGGCAAGCGGGTTTGGGCTTGTCTTTTGTGCATTTTTCCAATGGTGCATTGGTTAAGCCAAACAAGGGAATAAATATAATTTCTCCTACTATTAACTTTGCTTATTCTCCAAAACCAATAGAGAGATATAATTTTGAGTTCAAGGAAAAATTTAACAAGCATTACTATATTGATGTTAATAACTGGTTGGGAGTTCATGCTGTAAATTTTGATTATAGCAAAGAGAATGGAACAAGGGATACGGTTCAAAATTCTTATTGGGTATATGGACAACAATGGAAATTTATGATGGATGTTAATCCAAAATATGAACTTGGCTTTGGTTTTGAATACCTGTATAACCATGCTGCTTGGAAGTCGGATACCACTCATTATAAAACTCATTCCTATGAAGAACTTGACAATTCAGATAAATTCAATGTAGGGATATTTCTTAGTTTTCATTATAATGTAAATAATTTTTCTGTACTAATAGAGCCTGGCTATGCTTTAAGACAAAAATATGGCTATGCTCCAAAATTTTATCAGCGATTGGGTCTAAGGCACTATGCCTATAAGGGTTGGTTTTCTCAAATTGCACTTAGAGCATATAATTACCATGTAGCAGATTTTATAGAGTGGGGGATAGGTTATAGGTTTGGAAGGTTTAAAAGATTGGAAAACTTGCCTCAAACATTGTAGGGATGATAAGAAAGGTAATATACATATTGATATTTGTTTGCTTTTTTTGTGTTGCTAAAGCTCAAAACTTAGATAATTTTGGTATAACTTTTTCAGGTGGATATGGTTGGGTGGCTCCTATAAATGATTTTGTCAAAGGCATTAACCCCGATAACACAAAAATTAATTCAATTGCAAATTTTGATATACGTCTTACCAAAGAAGTGGATGGTTCTAAGGATTGGCATTATTTGTATAATGGTTTTTATTATGGAGCGGGAGTGTTCCATGGCAGGTTCAACTACTCAAAACAAATAGGCAACCCTTTTGCTCTTTATGGTTTGGTGGGTTTTAATGTTTGGCATACCAAAAGTTTCTCACTCAAAGTGGAAATGGCACTTGGTTTTTCGGGTATTTGGCAAGTATACGACAATGAGCATAGATATAATGTAGCAGTATCCACTCCTATAGAGTCTTACATACACGGAGATGTGGAAGGATATTTTTCCTTAAACCCTCATTGGCAAATAAATTTAGGAGCAAAGTTTATTCATTTTTCCAATGGCAATATGCGTCAGCCAAATAAAGGAATAAACATACTTACTCCTTCGTTAGGATTTACTTATATTCCCAAGCAATTGCAACACTTAGATAGAAAGACGGCAAGGAAAGTATTGGAGGATAAGGATGCTTTTAGACCTTATTGGCAAAGTCAATACAATATTTATTTTGCACAAAAGAGAGTCTATGTTTTTTATCAGCAACCGGATAAAAACAACATTATGCAAGAGGATACAGCGAGAGGAGTGTATCCTATATTTGGTTTGCAAGCAAGATTCTTGAGAAAGTTTGCCATAAATCATGCTTTTGGTATTGGAACCGATTTGTCTTATAACAATAGCATAGGAAAAAATAAGAAAACATATTATTACCCCAATAATTATAAAGATGATTTATCTTCTTATCAGCACTTGACTTTTTCTGCTTTTGCTTCATATGAGTATAATATACATAGATTATCTATTATGTTGGAGCCGGGAGTATATATTTATAGATACAAGGATTCTTACTTGCCACAAGTTTTTGAGAGAATAAATCTAAGATATCAGTTCAATAGAGGAATATTTTTACAACTTGGCATACGGGCTTACGATTTTCGCAAGGCAGATTATATAGAATGGGGTATAGGCTACCAAATAAAACACAGAAAATAAAAAGAAAAATGAAAGATTTATTGACTATAAAACAAGCTGCTGATTGGGCGAGTAGTTACATAAACAAAAATGTAACTACTGCAAATATTTCTTATTTAATTCAATATGGGAAAGCAAGAAAATGGGAAGAGGATGGAAAAATATGCAAACCATTATTTTCTATATTAAAATGGTGGGAGACATATTCTAAAGATACAATAAAAAGATTACAAATTTTTGATAAATTGAGGACAGATACTTTTCAATGTTGTTTAATGGGTGATAGTAGAATCATAAATATAAGGGAGGAGTTATATCATTCTAATAAGGAATTTGCAAGGCTTTTAGATAAACAGAAAATAAGAGGTATTTTTTCTTCGCCTCCATATGTTGGTCTTATCAATTATCATGAACAACATGCTTATGCATACGATTTATTTGCATTGAAACGGCATGATGACTTGGAGATAGGACCTTTGTTTAGAGGTCAAAAAATAGAGGCACAACAATTCTACATAGAAGGAGTTTCTGCTGTTTTGAATAATTGCAAGCAATTTTTGGTAGAGGATTATGATATTTTTTTGGTTGCCAACGACAAATACAATTTATATCCCACCATAGCAGAAAAGTCTAATATGAGAATAGTCAGTCAATAT
>JAUNWC010000054.1 GCA_030540495.1 Bacteroidota bacterium | reverse complement strand
GTTAGCATAAGTTAGCATAGGTTGTTATAGGAGGGCAAAGCCGTTACTTTTTGTCATACGCTTATGCGTTGCCACAGGCTGTTTTATAAGACGCTTAAGCGTATTACGAGGTGTAGCGGCATTGCCCTCCTATAACAACCTATGCTAACTTATGCTAACCTATTATAACCTATAAAAAAGGAGGCTTTGCCTTCCTATCTTAACTTATCTTAACCTATGCTAACTTATTACAACTTATGCTAACCTATAAAAAGGAGATACAACCTCCTTTTATTTTTATTTACCGAATTTTATTTTTAGTTTTTCTATCATATCCTTGGTCATCTTTGGTAAATCATACTCGGGCTTAAATCCCCATTCCTTTCTTGCGCAGGAATCATCCATCCAATTTGGCCAAGAATCTGCAATAGATTGTTTTATAGGCTCTACCTCGTAAGTCATTTTGAAGTTAGGGTAATGTTTTTTTACCTCAGAATAAATTTCCTCTGGGTCAAAATGCATAGCGGTAACATTAAAGGAATTTCTGTGTATAAGTTTGCTTGCATCTGCCTCCATAATATTTATGGCAGCGTTTAGAGCGTCTGGCATATACATCATATCCAAAAGAGTACCTTTCTTTAATGGGCAAACAAAGTCCTCTCCTTTTACTGCTGCATAATAAATATCCACAGCATAGTCAGTAGTACCACCACCCGGAGGAGTAACATATGAAATAAGTCCCGGAAATCTAACGCTACGAGTATCTACTCCAAAACGTTTAAAATAATAATCGCTCAACAATTCTCCCGTTACTTTGGTTACTCCATATATGGTTTGAGGTCTTTGTATAGTATCTTGTGGTGTGCCGTCCAAAGGAGTGCTTGGACCAAATGCTCCTATAGAAGAAGGAGTAAATAAGGCACATTTTTTTTCTCTGGATATTTCCAAACAGTTAATTAAGGCTCCCATACCTACATTCCAACCAAGCATAGGATTTTTTTCTGCAGTAGCAGATAGTATGGCAACTAAGTTATAAATAGTATCAATGTTGTATTTATCTACTACTTCGGCAATTTGCTGTGCTTGGCAAGCATCCACTTTGCCGGTAGGACCTGTTTCTTGAATAGACTTTGTTAATCTTTCAGGGTTTAAATCTGTGGCAACCACATTTGCTCCGCCATATACTTCTCTCAATCTCATTGTAAGCTCGGAGCCTATTTGCCCACCAGAGCCTAAAACTAATATCTTTTTCATTTTTTTTATGTAAATATTATAACACTTATACTTATTACTCTAACGATAAAATTTTTGCAAAAATACAACTATTTATAAAAATGTTTTATCTTTTATTTTAATTTTCTGTATAAAAATAGTTTGCAAATCTTTCTCAAAAGCCATTAAAAATAATTAACTTTGCAAAAAATAAAATAAGGACAAGTATTATGATAGGAATAGACAAAATACAGACAATAAGGACGGATATGTCGGTTGTTATTGTTTGCAATAGTGAGAATCTTAATTCTTTAAGAGAAGGTGTTCTTTCTAAACAACAATTGGAATACATTAGACAGGAATATGCCAACAAAGGAATGGAGTTTTTTTCTTTTAACGAATTAGGAAGATATATTTTTGTAGGGATAGTAAAACAAACGGATATAGACTATAAGGACAAAGAAAAATATAGACGTTTGGGTGCTAAAATATTGCAATTGTGCGATAGAAAACACGTAAAGGATATACAACTTCTTAGCACTATTCATAAAGATATGATACTGGGCTTTGTGGAAGGAATGTTGTTGTCAAGTTATGTTTTTGATACTTATAAAACCGACCCAAAACGTTTGATTCATCCTTTTGACAACTTGCATATTTGTGACAAAGACATAAGTATGGAGGATATACAAAGCCTTAGAATCGTTTGTGAGGCTACCGAGAAATGTAGGGATATGATAAACGAGCCTGTTACTGTTATCAATGCCACAACTCTTGCCGAGAGCATCAAAAATATGGGACAAGAGACGGGTATGCAAGTGGAGATATGGGACAAAACAAGGATAGAAAAAGAAAAAATGGGAGGTATTTTGGCTGTAAATAGAGGTAGTGTTGAACCACCTACTTTTACCATAATGGAGTACAAACCAAAGGAGGCAAAAAATTCTCGTCCTATTGTGCTTGTAGGCAAAGGTATTGTCTATGATACGGGTGGCTTAAACATTAAGACTGGCAATTTTATGAATGATATGAAAGACGATATGTCGGGAGCCGCTCTTATGTCTTGCGTAATGTATGCTTGTGCAAGGTTGAATATTCCTATTCACATTATAGGTTTGTTTCCTGCTACAGATAACCGCCCGGGACAAAATGCTTACGTCAATGGAGATATAATCAATATGTATGATGGTACAAATGTAGAAGTGGTAAATACTGATGCAGAGGGGCGTATGATTTTGGCTGATGCTTTGGCTTTTGCCAAACAATACAATCCTTCTTTGGTTATAGACGCTGCCACTTTGACCGGAGCGGCTGCAAGAGCCATAGGTCCTTTTGGAATAGCAGCAATAGAGAAAGATGCTGAAAGTTTTATGGAGGTATTAAAAACCTGTGGTAAAAGAGTTTATGAACGTATAGCCGAGTTTCCTTTCTGGGATGAATACGATGAGTGCATAAAATCTGAAATAGCGGATATAAAAAACTCGGGAGAAAGTTTTGGAGGTATGATTACGGCTGGTAAATTTTTGGCTTATTTTACCAACTATCCTTTTATTCATTTGGATATAGCCGGCGTTTCATTTACAAACAAAAGAGATGCTTACAATCGTTTGCATGCCACGGGATATGGACTAAGACTTTTGGTGGAATTTCTTAAAACCTACCATAACTAAAAGATTTAGATAAACTTTATAAATAACAGATAATCAAAAAATAAAGTAGAAATGGCAAATTATAATAACGGCAATTTTAACAACAGACGCAATAATGAAAAAATGCCTGTAAAAATAGGTATTTCTCAGGGAGATATCAACGGAATAGGGTATGAGGTTATGCTTAAGTGTTTTTCTGATAGTAGAATGTTAGACTTTTGTACTCCTATATTGTATGGTTCCAGTAAGGTTTTGTCTTATCACAAAAAACTAATAGGAGCCAATGATTTTACCTTTACCAACATAAGATATGCTTCTCAAGCCGAGCCAAGAAAATTTAATGTTCTGAATATTATTCACGATGAAGTAAAAATAGATATAGGACAACCAACAGAAATAGGAGGTGAACTTGCGGCTTTGAGTTTGGAGAAGGCTTGTGAGGAAGTAATGCAAGGCAATGTAGATGCTTTGGTTACCAACCCTATAAACAAAAAGAATATACAGAGCGATACTTTTAATTTTCCTGGTCATACAGAGTATTTGACAAAGAAATTTGCAGCAAAAGACTCTCTTATGATAATGACCTGTAGAAACATACATATAGGTATAATGACCAACCACTTAGCCCTGAAAGATGTGCCAAGGGTGGTTACCAAAGACCTTATACTTAGAAAACTAAAAGTAATGGACTATTCTTTGAAAAGAGATTTTGGTATTCGTATGCCAAAAATTGCCGTCCTTGCTCTTAATCCTCACGCTGGAGATAGAGGACTAATAGGAACAGAGGACGATCAAATAGTTGCTCCTGCTATCAAGGAGGCTTATGACAATGGAATACTTGCCTTTGGACCTTATCCTTCGGATGGTTTCTTTGGCAATGGCTCTATGAATGATTTTGATGGTGTAATGGCTCTTTATCACGACCAAGGCTTGATACCTTTTAAACTTATGTCCTTTACTGAGGGAGTTAATTTTACCGCCGGTTTGCCGTACGTAAGAACTTCTCCTGCACATGGTACTGCATACGAAATAGCAGGCAAAAATCAAGCCTCTGCTCAAAGTTATCGCAATGCTGTTTATTTGGCTGTGGATATTATAAAAAATAGGCGAGAGTACGATTTTCTTACCCGAGATACTTTGCAAAAAGCACATAGAGACAACACTATAGACGAAGATATAACGCAAGAACTTCAAAAAGACGAACCTAACGATATTTTGTAGGTCATAATGAGTTTTGATAGGTTAGCATAGGTCGTTATGTAAAGATATGAATATTCTATTTTTCAAAAACTTATGCTAATCTATTATAAAATTACTTTAATAAAAAATAAATACAATATGATAAAAAAATATCTGTTTATTTTTTTTCTTTTTGCTTTTTCAATGGTAGCCTCTGCACAATTTACAGAATACAAAGAAGGTGACCTTAAATTAGAAACAGATTTTCAAGGCTATTTTACTAATAATGAGTTTAAAAGACATGTTTCCTATGGTTATACTTTAGGTGGGATAAGACTAACACCAAAACTATCCTATTCTTTTTCTAATAACTTAAAGTTTTACTTTGGTTTCAGTGGTTTAAAATATTGGGGAACAAATTATTATCCTCTCTATAATTACACTCTTATTCCCGAGTGGGACCAAACAAACAAAAGACAAAAACTACTACACATATTACCTTATTTGCGTTTTGAGTGGAGAATTAGTGAAAAAATGCAATTTGTAATGGGTAACATTGACAAAGAAGATAGGCATTTGTTAAATGTTGCTTTATGGAATCCTGAGTTAGACTTTGCTATGGATTATGAAGAGGGACTGCAACTGAAATATCATTCTTCGCATTGGCAAAACGAAGTTTGGCTTAATTGGCAGAATTTCAATTATATAAACGATGTAGATAGGGAAAGTTTTTTGTTTGGTATTGCGGGCAAGTTGAACAGCGGAGAAAGAAAAAATATTTTCTTGCTTAATTATGCTTTTATGTGGCAACACCATGGTGGAGAGTTAGATACATTGACTTCTTTGCCTTTAGACCACTGGCTGAACGGAAGTTTTGGACTTGCTTATGAAAGAAAATTTAACAATAGGTTTTTGGAAAAAATAGGCTTGTCCTTAGATTGGGTATTTTGTAAGAGTTTGAAAAATGATACCTGGTTTTTTAAGGCTGGCAACGGCATTTTTGCTAATCTTTATGCGAGAGCAGGGAAGTATAATCTTCGTTTTGCCTACTACTATTCTGAGGATATGATGAGTATGTATGGCTCACCGTTCTTTTCCAATATTGCTCAAAGAAATAAAAATGAATATTATCTTAGAAATCAATTGCTTAATGCTCATTTTTCTCTTTCTTTATATTCATTGAAACAAATGAACATTAGTCTTTTTACAGACTTATATTACAAGTTGGATAAGAAGACCAATCTTGCAAAGGAAAACAATAATTTGAGTATTTCTTTTGGCATAAGTATGGATTGTAAGACAAAACATTTGATAAAAAACTTTGAAAACAAACACTAATTTTCATTAACTTTAATGCTGTAATGATGTTAAGGTTGTAGAATTTGTTGTATTTTTGCATAAACTTTAATAAAAAAATAGATAAATGAAATACGATATAGCAATAATAGGGTCAGGACCTGGAGGTTATGTGGCTGCCGAGAAAGCGGCTCATTTTGGTTTTAAGGTTGCATTGGTAGAAAAAGAAAATTTGGGAGGTATATGCCTTAATTGGGGATGTATTCCAACCAAAGCCCTTTTGAAATCTGCTCAAGCCTACCACTATGCCGTAAAAGGAGAAGAGTATGGCGTGGAAATAATAGGAGAAGTTAAGCCAAACTTTACTAAAATAGTAGAACGTTCTCGCAATGTGGCAAGTATGATGAATAAAGGTGTAGAATTTTTGATGAAAAAAAATAATGTAGATGTTATTTTTGGCAAAGGTTCTCTAACCAAAGAAAAAACCATAAAAGTAGAGAGCGAACAGGGAGAGCAAATCATAGAGGCAGAGTATATAATACTTGCAACGGGAGCACATTCTCGTCAGTTGCCTAACTTACCACAAGATGGCAAGCATATAATAGGATATAGAGAAGCCATGACCTTGGACAAACAACCTGAAACTATGGTGGTTGTAGGTAGTGGTGCAATAGGTAGTGAGTTTGCTCATTTTTATCAAACCATAGGCACTCAGGTTACGCTAGTGGAGTTTATGCCTACAATAGTGCCAAATGAAGACAAAGAAGTAGCCTCCACATTGCAAAGAGTTTTCAAAAAAAATGGTATGAAAGTTTATACTGCCACATCTGTTGATAAAGTGGAAGTTATAGATAACAAATGCAAAGTTACTTTAAGTGGAAAGAAAACAGAAGAACTTATTTGCGATGTTGTGCTTTCTGCAGTAGGAGTGGAGACTAACTTGGAAGGTCTTGGTTTGGAAAACTTGCAAATAGCAAACGAAAGAGGTAAAGTTGTTGTAAATGAGTGGTATGAAACCAATGTAAAAGGAGTTTATGCTATAGGAGATATAGTACATGGACCAGCCTTAGCACACGTTGCAAGCAAAGAGGCAGAGGTTTGTGTTAAACATATAAAACAACTTGAAGTAAAGCCTATAAATTATTCTAATATACCTGGTTGTACATATACAACTCCAGAAATTGCTTCTGTTGGTTTGACTGAGGATAAGGCAAAGGAGCAGGGCATTGAAACAAAGGTTGGAAAATTTATGTTTATGGCTTCAGGTAAAGCAACGGCAGCGGGCAATAGAGAAGGTTTTGTTAAAGTGGTACTTGATAAGAAAGATAATAAAATATTGGGCTGTAGTATGATAGGAGATAATGTTACGGAAATGATAGAAGAAATTGTTGTGGCAAGAGAGAATGGCTTGACTGCTCAGCAACTTATAGATGCCGTGCATCCACATCCTACTATGTCGGAGGCTGTTATGGAGGCTTTGACTATGGCTCTTAATTCATAGAAGTTTTTTTCAAAAGGTGCTTTCAAAACAAATTACACCCATAGAAGTTTTACAAAAGTATTGGGGATATAATTCTTTTAGACTTAAGCAAGAAGAGATTATATCCTCAATTCTTAGTGGTAAAGATACCTTAGGTATTATGCCTACGGGCGGAGGCAAGAGTATTACTTATCAAGTTCCGGCTTTGATGAAAAGTGGAGTTTGTGTAGTGGTGGAGCCATTGCTTTCTTTGATTAAAGACCAAATGGATGCTTTGGAACGCATTGGTATTAAATCGGCTACAATCAATAGTTTGCAATCAAACGAACAAAATGAAACTGCTATAAATAAATGTTATAACCATAGGGTAAAGTTTCTTTTTGTTGCAGCCGAGAGAATAGTGGATACAAAATTTCACTTCCATCTTAGAAATCTTAATATCAATTTGTTCGTCATAGACGAGGCTCATTGTATTTCTCAATGGGGGTATAGGTTTCGTCCTTCTTATTTGAAACTTGGTTTGTTGAAAGAATTAAAACCAGAAGTGCCTATTTTGGCTCTGACTGCTTCGGCAACAAGTAAAGTAAAAGAAGATATAATAAAGGTACTAAATTTTAATCAAAAAATTGATTATCACGTTTCTACAACATCTTCTTTTAGAAATAATATACATATAAAAATAACAGAAACAACCAATAAGGTTGAGAAAATTGCTTTGGTGGTCAAGGCTTTGGGAGGTTCGGGTATAGTTTACTGTACTAAAAGAGTAGATACTATTTTGATTTCTAATGCTTTAAAAGATTTGTATAAACTATCGGTTAAGCCATATCATGCTCATTTGTCTCAATACGAAAGAAGTCAGGCTCAAAGTGAATGGTTGGAGGGCAAAATACAACTTATAATTGCAACCTCTGCTTTTGGAATGGGCATAGATAAGTCAGACGTGCGATACGTAATACATACAGATATACCTCAGTCTATGGAGAGATATTATCAAGAGTTGGGTAGGGCAGGAAGAGACGGTAAAAAGGCTTATAGCATAATATTATACAACCAACAAGATGTTGCCGTTCATAAAATAATTACTCAAAATACTTACCCTCCCACAGATATTATATCCTCTGTTTATCAAACTCTTTGCAATAATTTTCAAATAGCAATGGGCAGTGGAATGGGAGAGGAGTTTCCTTTGGATTTAGATAATTTAATAGTCAAGACAAAGTATTCTTTTCCTTTGGTTATTAATTCATTAAAGGTGTTAGAAAACGAAGGTTGGATAAGGTTATCAAACAATGAATTGCCTATTTCTGAGTTAAAAATAATAGTAGAAAACAAGGAGTTAAACAAATTTATATACGACTACGACCAATATTACTATATTATAGATTATTTACTAAGACTCTACCCTGAAATACACCACGA